>CANLCA010000145.1 GCA_947487925.1 Verrucomicrobiales bacterium
AGAACGCTCTCGGGATCTCCACCCCTGCGCCAACTTTCCAGGATATCCTCGTCAGACTCGTCGGGCAGGCTCTCGGAGAGCACCCCATACTCAATGCCCAATGGCGGGAGAACGGACTCTTTTTCCCGGACGCCATCCACATCGCGATTGCTGTGGACACGGAAGACGGTCTCCTGGCGCCAGTGCTTCGGGATGTGCGAGGGATGACCTTGGACCGGATCGCGGACACTTCACGTCGTTTGATTGAACAGGCACGCGCTCGCCGACTTCAAACAGTCGATTTGGAAGGGGGCACTTTCACAATCACCAATCTTGGCGGCCTCGGCATCGATGCCTTCACGCCGGTGCTGAACCCACCCCAGTGTGCCATCCTGGGCATGGGCCGGATCCGAAAACAAACCGGGGGCATCGCAAACGACATGGTTGTGAGAGAGACCTTGACGCTGAGCCTCACGTTCGATCACCGGATCGTGGACGGCGCCCCCGCTGCGAGGTTCCTGGAAACCTTGAGTCGCCTCATCATGAACGTGGATACGTGAGAGGTGAGCCTCACGACCCTGGTCCTGGCAGGACGAAATCCGCCAGGCAGGAAAGCGTTTGAGCCCATACTTGGAACCTCGGGGACTTCTCAGGGATCGAGAACTCAGCTTGGAGACTCCGCCCTGCGGCGAGGGTCTTGGGGGAAGGCGCCGGCACGACAATGGCAGAAATTCGGTCTCTGGGATTTTTCTCGAGCTTCGTGAAAGAAAGCGCAGAATGAGGTTATGAAAATGGTACCGCGCATGGTCTGGATGGCTTGTATATTCCTCAGCCTAGCCGTCCTGGTGACGGCGAAGCCCTTGCCCCAGGATGACCGCATCCTCTCTGGCACCCTCCAGAATGGTGTCAAATGGCGGTATCGCCAGCACAACAATCCGCCTGGCAAAATGGCATTGATGATGCATGTGGCCACCGGTTCGTTGAATGAAACCGACGCCCAAAAGGGGTTGGCTCATTTTCTGGAACATATGGCGTTCAATGGATCTGAGAATTTTCCACCAGGCAAACTGATCCCGTATTTCGAAAGCATCGGCATGCAGTTTGGGGCAGACCTCAATGCCTACACCAGCTTTGATCAAACGGCCTACATGCTGTTCACACCGGACACCACGACCCCTCAGATCGACAAAGCTCTGATGTGCTTGAGCGACTATGCCTTTCGGCTTTCCTTGCTGCCGGAGGAGATCAACAAGGAACGGGGCATCGTGCTCGAGGAATCGCGGTCCGGGAAAAATGCCACGCAACGTATCCGCGACAAGCTGTGGCCGGACTTGTTTGCGGGCACACGATTTGCCACCCGCCTGCCCATAGGAGATGAAAAAGTCATCAGCACCGCGCCCCAGAAGGAATTTGAGGATTATTACAGAGCCTACTACCGGCCGGAGAACATCACCGTGGTCCTGGTCGGAGATGCCCCATCGGAAGGCATCGTGCCGCTGATCACCAAGTGGTTTGGCCAACACAAACCCTCGGGTGAAGCCCGGCCGACCCACGGGCCTGAGTTCAAGCCCTTCACCAAATCTCGCGCCTTGGTCGTCACGGACCCGGAGATGGCGTATTGCCAGGTGCAGATGCTCAACATCCAACCGGGTCGCGGCGCCACAGTCACGGTCGAACAGCGCCGCGTCGAATTGATCGAGTCCCTGGCGAGCTGGATGATGAGCCGACGATTTGACGATCGCGTGAAGAAGAGCAAGGCAAGCTACCGTGGCGCGGGCACGTCCGTGTCGGACTTTTTCCACGACGGCTTGCTGGTGGGTGGTTATGCCGTGGGGGAAGGCAAGGATTGGAGCAAGATGACCGCCGAGATGGTGGAGGAGATCAAACGCGGCCGCGAATTCGGGTTCTTGAACCGCGAGCTGGATCTTGCCAAAGCCGAGTATTTCGCCGCAGCGGAAAGGGCGGTGCGCACTGAGTCAACCCAGAACGCCAGAGGGTTGATCAATGAAATCGTAGGCGCGGTGAATGATCGCCAGCCCGTGTTGTCCGCCCTGCAAAACCTGGACCTCCACAAAGAGGTGCTGCCCACCATCACTCTTCCGGAGATCAATGCGGCGTTTAAAGGGCATTTTGCCCCGGGAGCCTTTGCGTTCGTGGTCACCATGTCCAGCAAGGAAAACGTTCCATCCCAAGAGGAGGTGCTGCGAGTGGCGCAGAACGCGGAGGCCGTCAAGGTAGAACCCTTGGTGGATGAGGCCGCTGGCAAAACCTTGCTCGCAAAGGATCCGACCCCCGGCAAGCTCACCGAGGTCACGGAGGACAAGGATTTGGGGATCCATCATGGTTGGCTGGCCAACGGCATCCGCGTCCACCACCGTTTCATGGATTATAAGAAGGACAGCGTTTTGGTGAGCATCTCCCTGGCGGGTGGCGACATCGAGGAAGACGCCCAAAACCGAGGCATCACCGAAGTGGCCAGCCTTGCGGTCAACGAGGCGGCAACGCACCGGTTGAATTCGAGCGTGCTCCGGGATCTGATGACCGGAAAAAATATCAGCGTCGCCGCCAACCCCGCCGGCGATCACTTTGGGCTGCATGTCACAGGTTCCCCCAAGGACCTTGAAGCAGGTTTGCAAAAGGCCTACTCGCTGCTGACGGACGGGGTGGTTGAAGATTCGGCGTTCAACAACTGGAAGCTTTCCACGCTGCAGAGCTTCGTGCAACGGGAGACGATGCCCCAATTCAAAGCGTTTGAAGGGTACGAGGAGTTGTTCTCCGGCAACGACGTGCGCCGAATGCCTTTGAAAAAGGCTCAAGTGGAAGCCCTCTCCGTCGCCAAAGGCCAGGCCTGGTTTGAGCGCTTGTGCCGCCAGCCGATCGAAGTCGCCATCGTTGGTGAAATAACGTGGGAAGATTCTGTTCTTCTTTTGGAGAAATACCTCGGATCGCTGCCTTTGCGGGCCCGAACGGACTCTCGATTGAATGCGTTGCGCAAACTGCCCCGAACCGCCGGACCCCATTTCAAGAAGGTGGAGGTAGCGACACAGACGCCGCAAGGGGTCGCTTACACCGGCTTCCTTGGATCAGAAGGCCGTCAGACCCAGGACACCCAGGCATTGGGATTGGCGGCCAACATTCTTTCAAGCCGCCTGATCAAACGCGTTCGTGAGGAGTTAGCCATCGTCTACTCGATCGGCGCCAATCACAATGGCTCCTGGATATTCGCCGATTCGGGACGGTTCCTGACCTACGCTCCATGCGATCCTGCCAACACCACCAAAGTGATCGCTGAAGTGGACAATATCCTGCAAAACTTCGCCTCCAAAGGACCTTCGGACGAGGAGTTGGAGAATGGCAAAAAACAGATTCTCAACCACCTGGATGTGCAGACCCGGGAACCGAGCTATTGGTGGAGCATCCTCAGAAACTATGACCTCCAAGGCCGCAAGCTCAACGACGAGCGCGGACAAAAGGAAGCTTACACAAAAATGTCATCCGCCCAGGTGCGGGATGTTTTTACGAAATACTACACCCCGGCCAGGACGATGAAGGTAATCGCTCTGCCGATCAAACAGAGCCCGAAAGAAGAAAAGCCTCCGGCCAAGGAATAGAATGCGGGGATGCTCCCGGCTGGAGAACGACGGGAGGGTTCAACGACAAGATTCGACATGCTGCTCACCCATTTTGCATGATTCAGAACCACACCCTGACAGGATGCCCGTGGGCCAAGGGGTGGCGGCTCGGTCTCGTCGATCAGCGGCTGGACTGCGCGAAACTGGAGCGGACGCCTCCCGAGCCGGGAGGTGCGCCTGATCTCGGACTCCCTATTCAGCGCGCTTTATCCTTAAAACGGCGGGTTGAACCACTCATTTGTCACATCTTGTTGCATGAGTGAAGATTGGCGAGGATGAGTGGTTTCTCAGCTGCTTTTTCCAGGGTGAATATTCGTCACGGACAACGACCGCTTTAAGAATGCTATGAAAATCGCCATCACAGACTGGACATTTCCCGACTTGCGAATCGAAGAACTGATTGTCGCGAGCCACGGGGGCCGGGTCGAGGCACGGCAATGTAAGACCGAACAAGACCTCATCGAGTTGGTCAACGACGCGGATGCGGTCGTCACTCAATTTGCACGCCTGACCCCTCCGGTCATCGGCGCCATGTCAAAATCTAGAGCCATTGTCCGCTACGGCATTGGGGTGGACAACGTGGACCTGGAAGCTGCGCACACCCACGGCATTCCGGTCTGCAACGTGCCGGACTATTGCATCGACGAAGTGGCGGACCACACGCTCGCATTGATCCTGAGTCTCACCCGCCAAGTAGTCGTCCAGACTCAGGACATTCTCTCAGGCCACTGGCGGCTCGCAGTGCCGTTGACCGAAATGAAGGTTCTGAGGGAAACGACCGTAGGCGTTGTGGGGTTCGGTCGCATCGGCCGGGAGGTCGCCCGACGCCTGCTGGCGTTCAAATGCCAAATCCTGGTGCACGACCCCATGGTTTCAGCCAGCTCGATTGAGGCAGCTGGCGCGACAACGGCAACCTTGTTGGAGATTTTATCGGCCGCGGACGTGTTGACATTACATTGCCCTTCGACACCTGCCACGCGCAGGCTGATCGACGAAGAAACTTTGGCGCGTATGAAGCGAGGAGCCATTTTGATCAACGTGGCCCGGGGTGACCTTGTGGACACGCTGGCGCTTTCCAAGGCTCTCGAGAATGGCGCCCTATCAGCCGCCGCCCTGGATGTTTTCGACCCCGAGCCGATCCCGCTCGAACACCCCATCCGCAAGTTCTCAAATGTCATTCTCACCCCGCACATTGCCTCTGCGAGCCCGACCGCGGTGAAGGCGCTTCGAGAGACATCGGCTGGGCTCGCGGTGAAAGCGGCTCGAGGAGAATTGCCCCAGAACATCGTCAACGGCATCACGACCCCCAGACTTTTTCAATGAAGATTCACCCTGGAAAAAGTAGCTCAGAAACCCCTGATTTTCGCTAATCATCACTCATACAAAACGATGTGAAGAATAACGATCTGGAAGCCGCTTCATTGTATGGGTGAGGTGCTCAGTCAGCGTAACTTCTTCACCATTAGTGTCTATAAGCGAGGATTAGTGGTTCAACTTCCGTTGTTAGGTGCATTGCAGGGTTGGGTGACATGCGAACTGGGGTTCCGCAGTCACGCAGGGTCCATTTCCAACCCCATGACGTTCATCCGGACCCACTATGAACCCTGGTCGGTGAGCACGATGTCCGACTATTCTTTGGGAAAGGCGCCGGTGTGACAATTATTGCAAGAGAAGTCTTCGTTGGGCGCGTCGATGTGGAAGAAGGTATGGCCGTTTAGGTTCACTTTTTCAAGTTCAGCGCCCGCGCCCTGAGCGAGGATTGTGTGGCACGAATTGCAGTTGCTGGCGGCGATAGACCGTTTTCCATCGGCGGACTTGTGCTGACCGTCGTGACAGCGGAAACAGCCCGGCCAATCCTTGTGGCCGCTGTTGTCAGGGTAGGCTCGCCAATCCGCTTTCATCTCCGGAAAGAAGCTTCGGCTGTAGATTGCCTGGGTCTCCTTCACCAGTGAGGCAAGTTGCGGAGCGTTCTTATATTGGGCATTCAAAGTTTTCTCGATGCTTTTCAACGCCTCGGCCTCGGTCCGGTATGGTTGGATCAAAGTCGCCACTACATTGGACTTCACCCAAGGCAAGGAACGGTCGATTCGACCGGCTTCAATTGCCCGGTCGGTGGCATCGTTGGGCGCGAGGAAACGGTGCGCCGGTCGGTTGTGGCAATCGATGCAATCCATCGTGCGCAACGTGTGCTTTGCTGGATCATCCTTAAAATCCGGGGTGCGGTACTCGGTCACGACTCCATTGGTTCCCGTGAATCGAACCCAAGGAATGACCTGACGGCGCTCATCGCTAGCGATGTACTCGACCTTGTTGCCCAAATTCATATGCCAATGAACACCCCCGACCTGGCCGTAGGTGGGTGAGCCTCCGCCTACCTTGAGCGACAGATGCACCGAGAAAGCGGTGTTGGTTTCGTCGGCTAGAAAATGGGTATAAGTGCGATCCACATTGCCGACGTACTTCTGTGGCCAATGGCACTGCTCACAGGTTTCCTGAGCTGGGCGAAGATTCTTGACCGGTGTTTTGATGGGCCGCTGCATGTTCCCGGTGAGAGTGCAGTAAAGCTGATGGACCCCATTGATCTTCGATGAGACATACGCAGAAGCGCCTGATCCGACATGACAATCCACACAGGCGACTCGTGCGTGGGGTGAATCAAGGTAAGCCACGTACTCCGGCTTCATCGGTTCGTGGCAGGCCACACCGCAAAACTGGGTCGACTCAGTGTAATGGTAAGTGTTATTGCTGCCGATAGCGGTGATGAGCAGGAAAACGACCGCCGCCATCCCAAAGCCGACCAGCATCCGCCTGTCTCGCTGACGCGAGAGGTCGATGTGCAAAACATGGGCGCGCCAGTCAGCGGCGGACTTGCGCGACTGCCGGCGGTCGATCCAGGAACCAAGACCTATGAGCAACAAACCGAGTGTGAAAAAACCCGGGGCGACCACGTAGGTCAGAATCCCCATGTAAGGGTTGGCCTGTGAAGCAAAGAAATCCATCGCCCACAGAAACAGGAAAGCGAACACCGCCGAGGCGGCGAGGACCATGCCGGCCAGACCGAGCCAATTGCGAAGAACCCTCCCACGACGAGGCGGGCTGGGGTCATCGAGCCTCATAGGTCAGAACGAATTGTCAGCGTCACTTCTTGAAAGTGCGCATCAGGGCGAGGAGCTCTTTCATCTCTAGTTCGTTCAGCTTTTCGGCGTAGGGATCCATTCTTTTCTTTCCCTTCTCAACGATGCCTTCCTTCATGACCTTGATCCCCTTTTCGTCAGTCAACTCAGCCTGAACTTTCGGATCCGTATAATCCTTGGCGCCACTTTGCTTGCCCATCTTGGTGTTCCCCTTGCCGTCAGCCCCG
>CANLCA010000146.1 GCA_947487925.1 Verrucomicrobiales bacterium
AGCTAGGCCCCTCGAAAGCAAGACACAGGATGACGATCTATAACCTGTTCCCCCTCTTGGCGGGGCCGATTTCAGAATGGCAAAGGCACTTTGCAAGGGCCACTTCCATGGGATTCGAATGGGTGTTTCTCAATCCGATCCAACGACTGGGAGCCTCCCGCAGCCTCTATTCGATTGTTGATGGCTTCGACTTCAACCCAGCCCTGCTCGACAGCGCGAGCTCCGAGACCCCCGAGAACCAAGTGCGGCGCATGTTGAGGGAAGCTCACGAAGCGGGCCTGAAGGTCATGATCGACCTGGTCCTCAATCACTGCGCGATCGACTCACCGCTGACCCGCGAACACCCCGAGTGGTTCGTGCGCGAACCCAACGGCCGCATCGCCAACGCCTCCTGCATGCACGAGCGTCAAAAAGTCGTCTGGAAAGACTTGGCCCAGTTCGATCATCAGCGCACTCCTGATCCGGAAGGTCTTTATCGCCACTGCCTGCGCACCGTCGAACACCTCCTGGCGCTCGGTTTCCACGGCTTTCGTTGCGATGCGGCCTACCAAGTTCCACGCGCCTTCTGGCATCGCCTGATCCACGAAATAAAATCCCGACATCATCACATCTGTTTTGTGGCCGAAACACTGGGATGCACTGCCGATCAGACAAAAGATACCGCACGCGCCGGCTTCGGTTATGTCTTCAACAGCTCGAAGTACTGGAATTTCTACGATTGGTGGCTGATCGAGCAGTACAACCTCGTGCGGGAGACGGCGAGGTCCATCAGCTTCCCTGAAAGCCATGACACCCCGCGGCTCTGCGCCGAGCTGCACGGCAACGTCAATGGATTGAAGCAGCGCTATCTCTTCGCAGCACTTTTTTCCGCCGGAGTGATGATGCCGGTTGGTTTTGAATTCGGATTCCGCAAGCCGTTGCATGTCATCCAAACCACGCCGGGCGACTGGGAAGACACCGGCATCGACCTCACGACCTACATCACTCGAGTGAACGCTATCAAAAAGAGTCATGTGGTGTTCCAGGAGGAAAGCCCCACGAACATACTTCCCTGCAACAATCCGCACGTTCTTCTGATGTGGAAAGCTTCAGCCAAACACCGGAACGAGGCTCTCTTGATTCTCAACAAGGATCCCTGGAATTATCAGGACTTTTACACGGATCATTTTCGTCATTTCATCCAATCGGGAGCCCCTTTGCGGGACGTGTCACCCGAGTTTCCCCTGGATTATATTCACGAGCCATTTCACTATGGCCTGCGACCCGGACAAGGCATCGTTCTCGTGACCTCACGCGAATGACGCGTCGCGTACTAATCTGAACCTATGGCTCACTCTTTCTTCCAAGCCCGGCAGGCTCTAAGTATCTTTGTCGCCGCGGTCGCGCTGCACCGTCCTTGGGTTGAAGCAGCCGAAGTTGCGGCCGCAGACAAAAGCCACTTCAACCTGCTGAATCCCGTGCCCGCATCATCGATGCGCGACTTGAGCACCGATCGACCGGACAAAACAGAGAGCGCCTACACGGTGGACGCCGGGCATTTCCAAATCGAAATGGACTTGGTCACTTACGAACGCGATCATGACACCGCAGCGGGAGCGGATACGTTGACGGAAAGTTGGGGCGTGGCGCCGATGAACCTCAAGATGGGTCTGTGGAATCACGTGGACTTCCAACTCATTTTGGACACGTTCGCTCATGTCCGAACAAAAGATCGCGCAATGGGCACACGCGTCATCCAACAGGGATTCGGCGACATCACCACTCGGCTCAAGGTAAACATTTGGGGGAATGACGCGGGGCGCACCGCATTTGCAATGATGCCCTTCGCCAAGTTTCCCACCAACCAGGACAACCTCGGAAATAGCGCCGTGGAATCCGGCCTGATCCTTCCCTTTGCCATCGATTTGGGAGGTGGATTTGGCATGGGCCTCATGACTGAATTCGACTTCATCCGAAACAGCGCGAACTCCGATTACCATGCCGAATTCATCAACAGTATCACGGTGAGCCGTGACATCGTCGGCGACCTCGGAGCGTATGTCGAATTTTGGTCCCTCGTCAGCAGGGAAGCGGGCTCGGAGTGGCAGGGAACCGTGGATCTTGGCCTCACATTTGGCCTGACCGATAACGTTCAGTTGGATGGCGGAATCAACATCGGCGTCACCCGTTCCGCACCGGATTTCCAGCCCTTCCTAGGGCTCTCGATGCGCTTCTAAAACAGCTCACTTTTTAGGAGCTTCAACTGCTGGGGCCTATTAGGGCAACTCCACCCTGAACCCGACCAGGTTTGCCGAGGAAGCACTCCAGAGGCTTCATGCTTCAAACCGTAGTTGGGCGAGTCGAAGATATTCACAACGACTTCGATGAGAGAAGGTTGACGAGGAACGAGGCAGTTCTTTCTGGGTTTGGCGAGCGGTTTTGAAAATTTCATTGCCAGGAACTACCCAAGATTTGCCCTGGGCAACTGCCGTTTTAAGATTGAAAGGTCGGGGGCGAATCTCCGAAACTACGACGCCATGGCCGACAACTCGGATCTGCGTGATCCCTTCCGCGAAGCTCGCAACAAAGACGGCGTCATGCTCTGCCCGTTTCAGGGGGAGACGCTGCCCATGGTCCTGCGTCACCACGACGTGCGAGAGGCGGCCAAGGATTGGAAGACCTACAGCTCGGACGCCCCGTTTCGAGTGCCGATCCCGTCGGAGGAAGCGGTCCGATCGATGCGCCAGTTGCCCATCGAAACCGACCCGCCAGAACACACGGAGTATCGTGCTATCGTCGAGCCGTTCTTCCAGCGCGCCAAGCAGCCCGAGGTAATCGAGAAGGTGGAGGCGTTGATCGCGGAAAAGATTTCCCTCTCGCTGAGCCGGGATTCCATCGAGATCGTGGATATGTTTGCGCTGCCCGTGCAATCGCGCGCGCTCACCTACCTTCTCAACGTGCCGGAGTCCGAGGCCAACACATGGATCGGCTGGGGCATGCACGTCTTCAAGGTCACAGGCGGTGAGTTCAAGAAAGGGACGGCGCTCGAGGACTACCTGCGTGGGCAGTTCGACCGCGCCAAGGCGAACCCAGGCGAGGATTTTTTTAGCGCGTTGACGAAAGCCCGCTATCGCGGCCGCCCGCTGACGGACGAGGAGATGATGGGTTTTGGCAACCTCACCTTCGCCGGCGGACGCGACACGATCATCCACAGCATTTCCTCCATCATCGCCTACCTGGGCCGGAATCCCGCCGCTTTGGAGTATCTCAGGGAGGATCCCAAGCGCCTAGTCCACGCAGGAGAGGAATTCTTCCGCGTCTTCATGCCGCTCACCCACATCGGGCGAGTCTGTCCCGTGGATACCGAGGTTCATCGTGTGCCTGTGAAGGCAGGTGGGCGCGTGTCTCTCGGCTGGGCCTCAGCGAATTTCGACGAAACCGTGTTCGACGCGCCGGAGGAGATTCGCCTCGACCGCAAACCTAACCCGCATATTTCGTTCGGCTTCGGGGCTCACCTCTGTCTCGGGGCGCCCCACGCGCGCTTGATCGTGCGCAGCCTGTTGCAGGCGCTGACTGGGCGCGTGGAGAAGATCACCGTGCTCGAGGCGAAAGAGCACCTCGAAAACGAAGAGCGCTATCAACGCTCGAACGGCTACGACTCTTTGACCGTCAAGCTGACGCCGCTGAACAGACCCGCGAAGTCCACCTCGCCACTGGGTGCAGGATGAAATGGATGACCTACTGAGGGGTGCGTTCCTTCTCGACTAACTCATGACATGAACACGACAATGAACCCGCTGAATTCGCTCCTGCTCGCCTTCGCCACCCTCCTCTCCATCACGCTTGGTGGAGCCGCTTCAGACTGGCCGGAATTTCGCGGCGGATCGGAGCGGAGCGGCATTTGGAACGAGCCGGGGCTGCCAGCGACCCTGCCCAAGGAAGGCCCGAAAATTCTCTGGAAGCAGACACTCGGCTCGGGTTATGCCGGTCCCGCGGTCGCGGACGGCAGGCTGTTCATCATGGACCGCCTCAATCCGTCCGATACGAACGCGGCGGACACTGAACGACTCCTTTGCCTCGATGCGAATGACGGCAAGCAGCTCTGGCAACTTCCATACCCTCGAGCCCTCAAGCTCAAAGGCGGCTACGACAACGGCCCCCGCTGCACACCCACCGTCCGAGACGGACGCGTGTATGCCTTTGGCGCGATGGGCGACCTGCATTGCGTCGACGCCAAATCCGGAGCCGTCATCTGGAAGAAGGATTTGATGGCCGAAAGCGCAGCCGTGGTGCCGGATTGGGGATTCGCCAACGCGCCTTTGATCGAGGGAAAAATGCTCCTCGTGCAGGCCGGCGCCAAACCGGGTGGAACTGTCATGGCTTTCGACAAGAACACAGGGAAGGAGCTCTGGCGAGCGCTCGACGACAGGGTGGGCTATTCGCCTATCATCGCGATCAACGCCTCTGGATGTCGGCAGCTCATCGTGTGGACAGGAGAGGCGCTGTGCTCACTGAACCCAGTGGACGGCTCGGTGTTCTGGCGCTTGAATCGAAAGCTCGCGTGGGACCAGGCCATCTCAGTGCCAACTTTTCACGCCGGACTGAACCTCGTGCTCTTCCCATCCGACCGGGAGGGGTGCATCGCCCTCAAACTCGGCCGCGACAAGCCGACTGCCACTGTCGCGTGGGATCGCACGACCCTCGGTTGCCTGCACACCTCGCCCATCCTCGTCGGTGACCACGTCTACGCACTGAACCATTATGGTTCGGACAAGGCTGCCTGCGGCGATCTGCGCTGTCTCGACGTAGCAGATGGCAACCTCGTCTGGGCGGAAAAAAGCGTGACGACGCTCAAGGGCTTTGCGCACGCCACGATTACCCGCAACGCGGCCAACGACACATGGTATATCACCAACGACCTTGGCGAACTCATCCTCGCCCGTGCGACACCCGAAGGCTTCAAAGAACTCGCTCGTGCCCAGCTCACCGGAAAGACGTGGAGCCATCCCGCCTACGCGAATGGTCGCATCTATTCCCGAAGCGAAACCAGCCTCGTCTGTGCGTCACTCAAATAGGGGGTTTGGAGTTGTGGCGGGCGATGCGCATCGCTCGATCCCCACCGTGAATCACTTCGGATTACCCTATTGGATCGTTAAGTATTGCTCGCATATTCTGAGTCCGTTACCCTCCAAATTCAATGAGACTCCATCACACCATCATCGCGGGGGCACTCACTGCGCTTCTTGCCACAAGCGCGCTCTCCTTCGCCGCTGAGCACGCCAAGTCGGTAAGCCCGGACGACGCCTTGGCAAAACTCCAAGCGGGCAATAAGCGCTTTGCCACAAGGAAGATCACCGAGGGCAAGCCCGTTGCCGCTCAGCGGGCGAAGACGGCCCAATCCCAGCAGCCCTTTGCTATTATCGTCGGTTGCGCGGACTCGCGAACGTCGCCCGAATTGGTCTTCGACCAAAACCTCGGCGCTTTATTTGTCGTCCGCACTGCGGGTAACCTCGTGGGTGAACATGGCTTGGGCAGTATCGAATATGCGGTCGAGCACCTCGGCGCTCGCTTGATCGTCGTGCTCGGCCACGAGCGTTGTGGCGCGGTCGCATCGGCGTTGGCCACCGCCACTGCGCCCGGCAATGTTAATTCCCTGGTGCGTGATATCCAACCCGCTGTTCAAGCGACGAAGGGGAGGGCAGGTGACATGCTTGACCTCACCGTGAAAGAGAACGCCAAGCTCGTCGCGGCCAAGATTCGTACCGAGGCCAAGCTCGGGGATTTGGCGAAACAAGTTCGCGTCGTGGTCGGAGTCTATGACCTTGACACGGGAACTGTCGCATGGGCCAAAGAGTAGTCTCGCACTGCCATGCGTCCCTGGGGGGGTTATCAAATGGGTCAGAACCGTTGATGAGTCCTATGTCCTAACGGGATCAACCATGCTGGGCGGGGGGGCAATCCAGATTATAATACGCGGTGGAGCGACCCTGAGATCCGCAACAGCTTGAGCGACGTGGGCCCGGGACGAGGCGAGATGGTTGGAAGTGGGGGTAGGTGCGATGGAGGCGTCCATGCATCAAAAAGAAGGGCCCGACGGCCCTTCCAATCCCCCAGCTGAAGCTTCGGAGTTCCCCTACCGTTCAATTCAAGGCCGGGCGGGGAAACCGTTGCGTTGAAGCCCGACTCCATCGAGCATACCTGGCTTTTATTGGGCTTTTGCTTTCGACTTCCATGACGATAGGCTAGGCGCTTCGAACCGTCGATTTCACGCGGAAAGTATTTCCATTTTCAACAAGAAACGCCATTATTCTCCGGTGCTTAAGAATACCGCTTTGGGGCTTTTGCTCCTGGTGATGGCCCTGTTGGGTTGCTCCGAGAAACCCGAAGCGCGCGCAGCACGCTATCTCCAACACACGGCAACGGTTTTCGTCCCTGTCGACATGGGCGCTTGGAGCGCGTCCGTCGTCGAGGCGCTCAAAGGGGGCAAGAAGGCCGACTTGAGCAACGCGCCGCTCAAACTGGCGTCCATCGACATTGCCGGCCAAAAGGTGGTGCGGATGTGGTTCTATGAAGAACACGTCCCAAAAGATTTGGCCGTGATGGAAACCACTCCACAACAGGTGCTCGAATCAGCCATCGCTGATGCCTCCGTCGGAGTCACCAGCGTAGGCGAGGGGCAAACCAAGCCAGTTCGGCTAAACCGCCCCGAGTTCACTTCAGTGCTCGAGCAAATTGGGCCCGCCAAGAGCCGAGGTTCAAAGCTCTTGCACTGACAACCAGGAAGGCCTTCAGAAGTAGTTCTCGAAAATTGTGGATGGCACAAATCCGTCCTGATGTAAAAGGGTGTCCGGGAATTTTGTCTAACGTGCCTCCTCAACGCATCGACTGAATATAATGCAACAGGGCTATTCAATTGACGACAGTACCCCCAACCTGTTGTGGTAGGGAGTCGGGCAACGGCCTACCGCCGACCATTTTTTTGTAGGGGGAAGG
>CANLCA010000147.1 GCA_947487925.1 Verrucomicrobiales bacterium
AATATTGGGAGAAATTGATGTAGGCGTAAAAGACGGTGAACGCAAAAAATAGAACCCCGATATCATGAAACTGTCTATTGCCAACGACGGCATCTAATGGACCGGTCCGCTTCAGAACCAACGCGATCACATAAGTAGTGGCCAAGGTCAGCCAAACACTCGATGCAAAATAATAGACGCCATACATGGTGGAAAACCACTGGTGCTCGAGTGACTTCATCCAAAAAATCACGCCCAAAGTCAGGCTGAAAGCAAAAACAAACACGCCCGAAGCCGCGTAACGTCTCATGGTGACAGTGCAGGATGGAGCTCCTGTTTTGTCCTGCTCCAGGGAAGCCTTCCGGAATCCTTGCGCATAAAAAGTCCAGATCCCAAAGAGGGCAGCCGCCACCACGTAGAATGTCACCTGATTAAAAAGCACCTTCTTGACATGCAACGCGTGATCAAGCGCTGGATCGAGGGTCATCCAAGGGTAAATTTGTTTGGCCAGAAATGCGATAGGCAGGAAGAGTACGCCCAAAACCGGGAAAAGGCAGGCGAGATGCTCCACGAAACGCCGGATGGGCACAGACCAGTTCGCATCGAATAAGTGATGCAAAATCAGCAGAAAAAGGGAGCCCAGACAGAGGCTCAGAAAGACCATGAACGCCAGCAGATAGGAATAGCCAAACTGTTTGGGATTCACCACCAGGCCTAATAGAGCCAGCACCCCACCGCCCGCCATCAACAGGAGTGGCATCTGCTTGACCCACCCAGGTATCGTCAGGGGTGCCGCCTTATTTTGAATCGTTGCTTGTGAAGCCATACCTCGTGGGGTGTTACTTTTTCAAAAGTGCCCGTTTATCGGCGGGAACATCTTCGATGCCGGCAATCCGGCTCAGTTGCAGCGCCCTCAAGTAGGCCACAATCGCCCATCGATCCTCGATGCTGATGTGGGAAGCGTAGCCGCTCATGGTGCTTTTCCCGTAGCCCACAGTGTTGAAAATCTCCCCATCCGGCTGCGTCGAAATCCGCTTGTCATGAAGGTTCGCAATCGTCGCCCAACCATACTTGCTGACCGATCCCTTCCCGTCGCCTTGAGCCCCGTGGCATGGGGAACAAGTGATCTGGTAACGCTCCTGGCCCCTCGCAAGAAAGGTCGCGCTGATCGGGAACGGATTCAGTTCGATAAAATTAGTCGTGCCCGTGATCCGGCCCGTAGTCACAGGACCTTCTTCGAAGGAATAAACTGTCGCGTTCCCGACCGCCATCGGCTGCGTCCGAGCAACGGTGCCGGACGGAGGCAACTGCGAACTGCGGCCATCCGGGAAAAGCCCGTTCGGAACCTGCGGCCGAAGCTTTTCCTGCCGATCCATGTCCGCGAACACTTCAATGGGGGGTTTGCGGGAGAGAGCGCCGCGGAACCCCGCCACCCCAACGGTCGCAACCGTCGCCAACAGCAATGCTAAAAGGAAATAACGCATGGTCACTCCTCAACGATTTCGATGTGCTTGCTTCCGGCCTTTTCCAAAAGAGCCCTCGTTTCCGCACTGGAATAATTGGAATCCCCGCACTCGATCACAATGTAAAACTTGTCGTGAGTCGCGCCGCGAAACCTCAAATTCTTGAGCAGCGGATGATGGAGCCGCGGCAGTCGGTTCAGTGCAAACATGCCAAACAAAGTGCCAAAAGCGCCCAGCAAAATCGTCATTTCGTAGCTTACTGGAAATGCGTAAAGTGGGCTAAACAGCGGTTTGCCACCGACCACAATCGCGTAATCGAACTTGTTCATGAACCAGATCATGCTCATGCCGAGGGTCAGGCCGGTGATGCCTCCGGCAAATGTGAAATAGCCCACGACCGAGTTTTTCAAGCCCATTGCTTGGTCCATTCCGTGAACCGGGAAGGGCGTGTGCACATCCCATTTCTTGTAGCCGGCATCGCGCACCTTCTCGGCCGCGTGCATCACGTCGGCAGGGGTCTCAAATTCAGCCAGTATCCCGTAGCTTCTGGATGCAGCGGTACTCATCAATGATGTCCTCCCTTGGATCCCCCAAGCGGATGGTGGGGATCGGCCAATGGTGTCACACCTTTCACCTCAGAAATCGCTATCAGCGGCAGGAACCTCATGAACAACAGGAACAAGGTCAGGAACAGTCCAAAGGACCCGACAAACGTGAGTATATCCACGATCGTGGGTTTGAAATACCCCCAGTTCGAAGGCAGATAATCACGATGCAAAGAGGTGACGATAATGACGAAGCGCTCAAACCACATGCCTATGTTCACAAAGATGGAAAGAATGAACACGATCGCAATGTTGGTTCTGATTTTCTTAAACCAGAAAAGTTGCGGCGAAATCACGTTGCACGTAATCATCGTCCAATAGGCCCACCAATAGGGGCCAAACGCACGATTCTTGAACGCGTAAAGCTCGTAGGGATTGCCCCCGTACCACGCGATGAAGAACTCCATCCCGTAAGCGTAACCCACCATCGACCCCGTCGCCAAAATAACCTTGCCCATCAATTCCACGTGCCGAACCGTAATCACATCCTCCAGTTTGCATAGGGTCCGCAAGGGGATCAGCAGGGTCAACACCATGCCGAATCCAGAAAAAATGGCGCCCGCGACGAAGTAGGGCGGGAAAATCGTGGTGTGCCACCCCGGCACCTGCGACACGGCGAAATCGAACGACACGATGCTGTGAACGGACAAGACCAGAGGGGTTGAAAGGCCCGCTAGCAAAAGATACGCCTTCTCGTAATTCCTCCAATGACGATTCGAACCCGTCCATCCCAGCGCGAAGAACCCGTAGCAGAATTTGCGTAAAACAGTCTTCGCGCGGTCCCTCATCGTGGCCAGATCAGGAATCAAGCCCACATACCAGAACAGCAAGGACACCGTGCCATAGGTCGAGACCGCAAACACATCCCACAGGAGGGGGGAACGAAATTGAGGCCAAATGCCATTCGCGTTTGGTAGTGGAAACAACCACCATGCAAGCCAGATACGGCCCACATGGATCAACGGGAAGATTCCGGCGCAGACGACCGCAAATAAGGTCATCGCCTCTGCTGAACGGTTGATGGAGGTCCGCCATTTTTGCCGCAAAAGAAACAGTACGGCAGAAATCAGAGTGCCCGCGTGGCCAATGCCGATCCAGAATACGAAATTCGTAATATCCCAGGCCCAACCCACCGGATGGTTCAACCCCCAGACGCCCACACCCGTCGAAATCAGGTAGGCGATCATCACAAAACACATGGTCATCACCAGAAAGCTAGGGATGAAAGCCGCCCACCACCAAGTCGGCGTCTTGCCCTCCGCTATCCCCGCCACCGTGTCAGAAATCCAGGCCAGAGAACGCTGCTTCAGAACCAGGGGTTCCCGTTCCAACTCGATGGGCGGAGCCGCCACTTGTACCACCGGTCTTTCGGCTGTTGCGTCCATTAATGCCCTCCCTTCGCCGGGGCGTGAGACCCAGATCCCTGGGTTGTCCCCGCTGGATGATGCGATTCGAACGGGCTCCCCATGCTGTCGCTATACTCCTTCATGCTCAGAGGATACTCGTAATAGTCTGGCATCGCAGGGTTCGGGTTCCGAATTTTTGCCAGATAAGTCAGCCGTGGACGCGTGTCCAAAAATCCGAGCACAGAATAGTCCCGCTGCTGCTGCTTCAGCTTCGAAACCTGCGACTCGGAGTCGAGTGTGTTGCCGAAGACGATCGCCTCTGCAGGGCAGGCTTGTTGGCATGCCGTCTTCACGGCGTCGCTTCCAACCCGCACCGCATCCGTCGGGCCCGCCAGCACCTTCTGAGCGATTTTAGCCTGCTCGATCCGCTGGACACAGAACGTGCATTTCTCCATCACACCGCGCATTCGAACCGATACGTCAGGGTTTTTAACAAGTTTTACCAACTCCCACTCATCGCGAGGCCGGGTCGCCAGCGGACCTTTGTAGAGGCTCTCGATTGGACGTTTGTTGTAATCGAAAAAGTTAAACCGTCTGACCTTATAGGCGCAGTTGTTCGAGCAGTATCGGGTGCCGACACAACGGTTGTAGGCCATGATGTTCAGCCCTTCCTCATCATGCACCGTGGCGTTCACCGGACAGACGCTCTCGCACGGCGCGTTCTCGCAGTGCTGGCACAACATCGGCTGGGTGACCATCTGCGGATCGTCGATCCACTGCTTGAACTGCTGGGACTCGTCGGTGTCGGTGTCTTTCTGCAAGGCTCGAAGCTTGAGGTCGCCCGCGTAGTATCTATCGATGCGCAGCCAATGCATCTCGCGGCCATTGCCCACCTGCTCCTTGCCCACAATCGGAATGTTGTTCTCGCTCTGGCACGCAATCACACAAGCGCTGCAGCCCACGCACGAATTCAAATCAATCGACATCCCCCACTGATGGACCTCGCTCTTCAGTGCGGGCGAGGCGACATACGGGTGCTTGTAAATCATCTCGGGCTTCCCGTCCTTATCCAAGGGAACGTGCGCCGTATGAGCCTCCAAATCCATGTTCTTAGCGAAACCGGGCTTCGCCTCAAACTGCGCCAGATTCGCTTCCCGAACAATAGGCCGCCCCTCCATTGACCAATGGTCTTGGGTGCACGAAATGGGGTAGGTTCCACCAGTCTTCGCCACCTTCGCACCGCGGGCCGCATAGGGATCCTTCGCGGTCCGGATCGCATACGCATTGTAACCCACAGGCTTGCCCTTGAACCCCGCAATCCTCCCGCCTCTCGTCCGCCCATATCCAAGCGACAACCCCAGCGTGAAATCAGCCATGCCAGGCTGCGTCCAAACAGGGCCGGTTACTTTCCGTCCCTCCAACTCCACCGTGATGACATCAGAATTCCGTACGTTCAAATCCTGAGCCGTCTTGCGACTCATCAAGACGGCGTTATCCCAAGTCATCTTGGTGATGGGGTCGGGAAGTTCCTGGAGCCACCCGTTGTTCGCGTAACGGCCATCATCAACGCTGTGGTCCCGTGCAAACACCACCTCCAGCGACGACGCTGTCGGCGCCTGCCCTTTGAGATCCTGCAAATGCGGAACTATCGCGGATCCTTTCAGAGAAACCGAGGCCGAAGCCGAAGCGGTCCCGGGAAGATATCCGTCGTGAAGAAATTTTTTCCAGACCTCCTCAAAAACGCCCCCCCCTGCTAGACCCTTCACAGTGTCACGAACCAGCTCGTAGGGGTTCGTGTTCGGAAAACCGGCCAACGTCGCGAGAAACTCGATGTCGGTCATCCCTTCAAAAAGGGGCTGAATCAGCGGTTGCACCGCAACCAAAGTACCGTCGCTGGTGCGCGCATCGCTCCAGGACTCCAGATAATGGCAGGCGGCGAAATGGTAATGCGAGGCCGCAAAGCTCTCGTCTTCGTAATAGCTGATGCGAAGAACCCTGTTGGCCTTCGCTAGGGCGGTGCTCCAATTAAGGTCGGCAGGAGCGTTGTAGGAAGGGTTCCCGCCCACAATCGCCAATGTTGTCACCTGCCCTTGACCCAATGCCTGAGCCAGATCAGAAATGCTGCCTCCGATTAAGGGAGGAGCAGACCGGACCTCCAAAATGCTGCCAACACTCTGAATCGCCGCGTTGATAGCCAATGCCGCCAGATGCACGCCAAGTGGTTGCCGATGGCCCGCCATCACCACTGCGTTTCCTTTGTTCGCCAGCAAATCCTTCGCACAGCCCTTGGCCCATGCCGCGTTCACCCCCGCTGCCGGACCTCCAGCCACCGATTCCAAGGCACGCACCAAACCGCCATCCGCACCGCCAGTCTCCTTCAGAACCTCCAGCGCAATCTGCGCCGCAAACTGGCCCACTAATCCAGGAGCTAGCCGTAATCGATGATCCGCATTGGCTCCCGTTAAGGTCATCAACCCTTCCACCGCGTAAAGCCGGTTCATCTTGTCCCCAGGCTTCGATATCTTGCGACCCTTCGCAAATCCCCGGATCGACCGATGAAGATCCTCTTCTGTACCCAGGAAATCGCAATCGAGTGAAAGTATCACCTTCGCGCGGTCCAGGTTGTAATATAAAGTCCCATCGACGCCAAAAGCGATGGAGACCGCCCGCTGTCCCGTGGTGGGATCCAAGGGTTCGTAGGAGTAGATTTTTACGCCCGGACATCGGCGGGTAAGCATCTCTAACAGGCGGGCGCGGGTCGGTGAAGTCGACCGGTCCAACAACACCGCGAGGCCGTTTCCACGATTCGCGAGAACTTCACCAGCGGCGGCCACAAGAGCGTCCACGGCTTGCTTCTTTGGAATGCCTACCCCGCTCTTTGCAAAGCGCGTGGCCCTGTCAGGATCATAGAGGCCTAAAATAGATGCCTGCGCAAAAACGTCGGTTGCGCCATTGCTGTCGGGATGTTGAGGATTTCCCTCCACCTTCACAGGTCGTCCCTCGTGCGACTTCACCACCACAGGCACCGCCCCTGCCCTCGTAGGCATCGAGGTGGCATAGTGCTGCGCGACGCCGTGCACGTAGTTTTCCGGCATCTTCCCGAACGGATAGATATGTTCCTCTGGCTTGCGACAGCCTGTCAAACCCACGCCGGCCAAAAGGAAGGAAGCCGACATCAATTTCATGAAGTCGCGCCGGTTAAAATCCTCGGGAAGCTGGCTCGCACCAGCGGGGAACTCACGTTCCAACCTCGCTCGAAACTCTGGGGTTTCAGCCAATTGATCCAGGCTGCGCCAGTAGGTCGGGCCGACTTCGGGCTCGTGGCAGGGAGGGGGAATGGTTTTCATCGATGACAAGTCGAACAATTCTGGGACGCAGCAACCTTCCACTCATGGACAAACCGCGCTCCCGCATTCGCTTGAACCTCGGGATGAACCGCCCAGTCCAGATTGTAAACATCCTTGGGATGACGAATGTATTTCTCGGGCTCACGATGGCACTCCAAACAAAAGGCCATGCTCAGCGGTTTCTCATGCCGCACCTCATCCATCTTGTTCACCGGTCCA
>CANLCA010000148.1 GCA_947487925.1 Verrucomicrobiales bacterium
CCACATCCCGGATGGCCGCGACCTTGACCGCCTCGACATACCCCGCCGTCTTGTCACGGTTCGGGAGGAATCGGATGAACTCAAAGTCGTTAATCACTGCAAAGGGGACTGCGAAGGTTCCTATGAAATTCTTTTTACCGAAAGCATTGATTCCGTTTTTTACCCCAACCCCTGAATCATCCTGGCTCAAAGTAGTGGTCGGGATGCGGATCAATCGCACGCCACGGTGAGCTGTCGCCGCGGCCAAGCCGGCCATGTCCAGGAGTGCGCCGCCTCCAATCACAAGGATGCAGGAGTGGCGATCGATGTGATAACGTTCAATTTGAGAGTGAATCTCGGAGACTTGGAAGTAGGAGTTTTTGGTGCGTTCGCCGCCCTCAAACACCAGAGGAGGACAGGCAAGGTGCAACTCGGGGAACGCTTCAAAATAACGCTCGATCGTTTGTCCAAGGGTTGGCATCACCGAGAGCAGTCCCTCGTCCAGGACAATCAGCATCCTGGGGCGCCGTGTTTTGTCGTCTTCCACCAGAAGATCCCGCAGCAGCGTGTTCGACACGTCGAAGATTCGTTCCGTGAAGAAAACTCGATGCCGGAAAGTGACCTGAACACTGCGCTCAATAAATGCCATTGGGGAATCTTTTAACCCTTTGATGAAAGGTTTCGAGGAGTTTTCAAAACCGACTGTTGTTATTTTGAATGGTCTCCATAGTGGGGCGTCGCGACGCCCAACCCGAGGCGGAGCCACGTCCGAAGGATCAAAACAAGTTTGCGGGGCTTCGAAACACAGATCCTTTCCTCAGTAAAAACGTCGAACCGTCGCCGCTCCAGTTCGCCCAGCAAATCCCAATACACGCTTCCCATCAACTCCGCGGCGATCATCGATCTCCGGTCGCTCACTGGGAGCGATTCCCTCGCCTTTCGGTAAAACGACCGTGCCCTTGCGGCCACCGATCCCGCGAGCTCTCGAAACTGCTTCGAATAACGCTGCTTCAGAATGTCGTCCTCGGAAACCTGGTAGCGCTCGAGCTCCGCGAGCGGAATATAGATGCGGTCCCTCAGCGCGTCGTTCCGCACATCACGCAGGATGTTGGTGAGCTGGAGCGCTTTTCCTAAATGCACGGCGTAATCTCTGCAGGCCGGGTTCGAATATCCAAAAATTTCGATGCTCTGTAAGCCTACCGCCGAGGCCACCCGATAACAATAGGCGTCCAACTCCTCATAGGTCGGGTAACGCGCGATATCCAGATCCATTTCAACCCCATGGAGAATCTCTTCGAACAAACCCAGGGTCAGTTTGTGCGCTCGGATGACGGGCGCGAGCTCCTCGACGACCGGGAATGAAGCCTGGCCACCCTCGTAAAGCCTCCGGAGTTCCAACCTCCAACGCCCCAGCTCCAGGCGGCGATCTTCAACAGGACGGGTCGCCTCGTCGGCCACGTCATCAACCTGTCGGCAAAATGCGTACAGCCGGCACATCGCGTCCGCCCGTTCCTTCGGAAGCAGCACAAAAGCCATCGCCAGGTTCGAGGCGCTTTTCTTTGTGATCGATTCGCTGACGGACATGGGTCGGCTTGAGGTTTCGATCAGCTTGCGTGGGAGGTCGTGAAAACCTCTCTCTCAAGCTTTCGGTGGAACAGGATCGTTGGTTCTCGAGGGAGGGAGCCCGCCCGTCTCCTCGAGCGTCGGGTTCCGCGGTCTGTGGCCGCGCCGCCGCCGGCGTTTCCGGTGTTTACTCGAGGACGCTCCGGCGTCACCATCCAGGTCCCCGGGATCGGCTTCCTCTTCCTCGTCGTCCAAGGTCGTCTGCAGGGCGCGGCTCCCTGTGGATTTGATGGAATTCTGAACGATGGCGGGTCGGTGGGAGCGATGTTCCCGCCGCTTGGAGCGCCGCAGGTAACGTGCCCCAACGAACAGGATCGCTGCCAGCACCAGGGTCGCCAGAAGGTTCCACGCGATATCCCCAAGAGCCAGCTTAGTACCTGTACCGAGGGGTCTCGCGGACAAGTTGTCGAGTGCCTGGGCGAAAAGTGGCATGGGTGCTGTCATTCTTCAATAAGCTCGCTCAGGGGGTTTGAGAATAGCTCTCCCCCGGGTTCTTTTCTTCTTCGACGGAGTTTTCCTGCAAAATATTGAGTCGCTGCATTCGATAACGCAAGGCGTGACGGCTGATCTTCAGCTGCTCGGCGACGCGATTCAAGTTTCCCTGATGTTGCTCATGAATGGAAAGGATCAAATCGCGTTCGTAATTCGTGACTGCCTGATCCAGAGACAGACCCGCCATGATAAACGCGGTGTCGAACTTTCGCAGTTTGGATTCCACCTGGAAATTGGGCAGGCTTCCCGGATGAATCTCCTCCGCTGTCTCGAGAATCACCGCTCTTTCGATAGCGTTCCTGAGTTCCCGGACATTCCCTGGCCAGTGATGAGCGAGCAATTGATGCTGCGCGTTCGGCGAAAACCCCTTCACAACCTTGTTCATCGAAAGACAAAAGTGCCGGAGGAAATGGGCCGCCAGCAGGAGCACGTCCTGGCTGCGTTCACGCAGGGGTGGCGGAAGAAATTGAACCACATTGAGCCGGTGGAAAAGGTCCTCCCTGAAATGGTTCTGCCGGATGGCATGCACGATGTCCCTGTTCGTTGCGGCGATGAGCCGCACATTCACTTGAAGCTCGCTGTTTCCCCCCACGCGCGTGAATGTTCCGTCCTCTAGAAACCGCAGCAGCTTCGCTTGTAAAGGACGACTCATGTCGCCGATCTCATCCAGAAAAATGGTGCCTCCATCGGCTTCTTCAACACGCCCCAGCTTCTGTTTCAGAGCTCCCGTGAAAGCCCCTTTTTCGTGCCCGAACAATTCACTTTCAAGGAGGTTCTCCGGGATGGCCGCGCAATTGATGCGAATGTAATTGGCTTCTCGCCGATGGCTCAAGCTGTGGAGTGCGCCAGCAACGAGTTCCTTTCCCGTGCCACTCTCGCCCAGAATCAATACCGTGGCGTTGGTGGGAGCCACCGTCTGAATGAGGCGTTTTAGATCCATCATCCGCGAGCACTCCCCGATGATCTGATCGAGCGTCACACCCTGGGCTGCGCGTGCCCGCAGTGCCGCGTTTTCCTGGATCAACCGATGACGTTCCGCGCATCGGTGCACCGCGTGAATCAGTTCCTCGGGCGCAAAGGGTTTGGCCAGGTAGTCCACCGCGCCAGCCTTGATCGCTTCCACGGCCAGCTTGGGGGTTGCGTAGGCGGTGATCATCAGGATCGGCAGGCCGGGATAGCGGTCTCGCACCTTGCCAAGAAATTCATACCCGCTCATCCCCCCGAGCCGGGCGTCTGTGAGCACCATGAACACCGGTTCCTGCTCCAGCACTTTCAATCCCTGCTCGGCTGATTCCGCGGAACGGACTCGGTAGCCTTCGTCGGTCATCACAGTCTCAAGCGAGATCCGCATGTTCTTCTCATCATCGACGACGAGCAGGGGTGGCAATGGCAATTTCATGGCGAGTGCCGAAGGCCAAGGGCCCTGGCAGACGATAATTTCTTGGTTGCTGGTTTCATTTTCTTAACCTGAACAGGCTCTTGGCCGGAAAGTTAACAACGAACTCGGTCCCCTTTCCAAGCTCCGAATGCACGCTCACGGTTCCGCCGTTGATTTCCGTGTTGTGTTTCACAATCGCCAATCCCAGTCCCGACCCCTTTTCTTTCGTCGTAAAATAGGGTTCAAAAATCTTTTCAAGATGTTCGGATGCGATGCCAGGACCGTCATCGCGCAGGGTGATGACCACCGAATAATCTTCCTTGTAGGACGTGGACAACCAGATGTTCCCCCGCCCCTGCATGGCCTCGCGCGCATTGTGAAGGATGTTGATGAACACCTCCGAAATGTGCGCGCGCTGGATGAGCAACGAGGGCAGCGCGTGCGCGTAATGGCGGTGCAGCGCCACGGCGAAATGCACCGCCGCCGGAAAAACCTGATCGGCAGCCCGATCCAGCTCCTCGTTGATCTCCACCCGCTCAACGTGACCTTCCGATAGCCGCGCGTAACCCATGAGCTCCGTGATGATGCGGTCGGAACGCGCCACTTCTTCCCGGATGATTGAGATCTGCTGGGTGATGGTCTTGCCTTCTTTCACGGTGCGTTGCAGGGTGAAAGCGGCGTTGTTGATGATGCCCAGAGGATTCTTGAGCTGGTGCGCGATTTCAGCGGCCAGCCTGCCTGTCGCCTGCATCTGTTGCTGCCTCAATGAAAACTCCAGGGACTCCTCCTGGGCTCGCTGCTGCCGGTCGAACAGCACTTGCACTCCATAACAGCAAATGGTCATCAGCAGTAGCAGAATCACTCGAAGGATGAAGGGCTCCGCCGTCGCCGACACGGAAGCCGAGTCTTCATAAAAGGAGAGCACCGTGGTGATGTTCTCCATTTCTGTCTTCTTCATGGCAACGTCCACCAACCCGGCCACCACATAAGCTCCCATCACAACCAGGTTGGCGGTGATCTGTGGGGCCGCCAGCCCAATGCTCACCGCGTTTCGCACCACCAGCGCTAGAAGTATCCAAAACAAGATGCTGTCGAAACCTCCCGTCACCAGGGTCAGCGCCGCAACAAACAGGGCATCCACTATCCCCACCACAAACACCAGCCATTGGACCAGGGCGAAGGAGACTTGCCGCATGCCCAAAAGAAAAAATCCCGCGGCGACATTCACCATGAAATACAGGATGAAAGCCGTTTGCACCCCCTTCAACAGCACGCTCCAGTACTGGTAGCTCTCTGAAGCCAAAAGCCGGGTGGTGGTGATGTCCTCCAACCGGATCGCAAAGAAAAGGTAATAGAAGAGTATCACCAGCGCCGCCCCTTTGACCGGAAGCATGAGGTGGCGCTCCATGAACTCGAGGCGGTCCACCTGCGCCGCCGGTCGCGCCGCGGAAGGTGACCAAAATTCCCGCCACTGGCGAACCCAGTTGTCTAGGAACGCGGAGGACATTCAGTAAGAAGTTCCAGAGCCCGACCCGCAATCTGCTCCACTCCCCATAATCGGCCCAAACCCTCGTAGCCGCACGCGAGAAGACCCTCCTCAGGGCCGATGAATTCGATGCCCCTGGATTTCAGCGTTTGAACGTTCTGTCGTGTCGCGGGATGATGCCACATCTTTCCGTTCATCGCCGGCGCGATCAATGTCTTTGCGAGAGGGCGCAACGCCAGCGCAATACACGTCAGAGCGTCGTCCGCAAGCCCGTGCGCCAGTTTCGCGATGCAGTTGGCCGTCGCTGGGGCGATCAACAGTAAATCCGCCTCGTCCGCCAGACGCACGTGCGCGGGTTTCCACCCTTCCTCCTCGTCATACAAATCACCAATCACAGGGTTGCGCGACACGGTCTTGAGGGCAAGGGGAGTGATGAATCGCTGCGCGTCAGAGGTCAGCACCGCGTGGACTTCGACTCCCCTCTTGACGAGAAGACTGCCCAGTTCCACCGCCTTGTAAGCCGCGATCGAACCTGTGACACCAAGAATGACAAATGCCATATTCGCAATGGTGGACCTGCCGCAACTTGACTTCAACCTGGAAAAAGCAGATGAGAAACCACTAATCTTCGCTAATCATCACTGATACAACAAGATGCGAAAAATAACGATCGGGACGCCGGTTCACTGTATGGGATGAGGTGCTCGGTCAGCGTAACTTCTACACCCTTAGTGTCTATTAGCGAAAATTAGTGGTTTAACTTCCGTTATTAGGTTCAATCCAAAGAACGCCGGAAAGGGTGCTGGCTCCTGAGTTCGCACACGCTGGCATGAAGCGATTTTGCCAAAACCTTTCGATCCGTGCCCGCAATCACGGTCTCACCATAGACGAGTGACGCTTCTATCTCTCTTTTTGACAATATGTTCCAGATGTGAGGGCCAAACGTCATGTCCCGCCAAAAGCAGACCTCTTCAACGACTGAACCATCTTTCAAATGGTAGGCGAGGCTCGCCGGAGTGACAGGGCATTGGTGGACGGTTGCCGGCTCCAACAAGGACGCTCGGAAAGGCAGGACCTGATCCCCGTGAGTGCTCGTGCCTTCCGGAAAGAACGCGATCGGTACCCCCTGACCCAGAAGTTGTTGGATGCTTTCCTTCAGCCTCGCCACGTCGGTCCTCTGTTCGCGGTTGATATAAAGAGTTCCGGCACATTCCGTGAGCCATCCAATCAAAGGCCAGGAGCGAACCTCCGATTTCGATACAAAAAGGGTCGGGTGTCGGGCACCCAACACCAGGATGTCGAGGTAGCTCAAATGGTTGCAAACGATCAGTCCATGGGCGGGGGCAACTCCTCTCGAGTGGACCCGGACCCGCAGGACATCGGCCAAGGATTGAGCCGATTGTTGCATCCACTCCGCACGCGCTCGAATCGAACTCGCCCTGCCCTTAAAACGAACCTCGGAAAACCATCGCATGGAGATCATGAAAAAGACCCCCAGCAACCGGAACATGCCAACCATGGAGCGAAGTGATTTCACGGCCGGATCTCATCAGATCTCCTCAACTCAGATACTTGGCGATCGCCTTTCTTGGTAGCGCTTCGATATCGAGTAGCGTCAAAAAGTCGATCGTCTTGAACTCCCGATCCAGTGCGGGGGGACCACAGATCTTGGCGCCAAGGCTTAAATAGGCCAGCAGGAGCTTGGGAATCTTGACCGGATTGTCGGATTTAGCCTCGCATGGGCAGGCGCAGGGGGCTAGTGGAACCGTCCGCCATCCCGGCTCCGCCAGGTGTGGCTGCATCTGCCGATAGGCGTCCGCCCCGTCACGGGGATCTTGGGAGGTGAGGGAACTGCACCCGATCAAGTAGCGCGCGTGACTGCTTCGCGCATACCCCGCAATGCCTTTCCAGAGCAGTTGGAGGACCGTCATGTTTCGGTGGTTTCGGTCCACGCATGCTCGGCCAAGCTCA
>CANLCA010000149.1 GCA_947487925.1 Verrucomicrobiales bacterium
AAGCCGGGATGAAATCATGTGAGCTTTCTGTGGGGTTGCCACCCTCTCTCGCTTTTCTTGGATTCGTTAACAATGGGCTTCACCGTCACGGGTCTGCGGCCGGTAAGGTTCGACCTCTCCCCAAAGAATCCGGATTTCAACGAAGCCGGTCAAACCCATTGCTATTTCCAGTGAGAATCCCAAGCAAACGGCCGCACATCAACCCAGAATCGCGCTAAGGAAATTGAATAAACCTGCCGGGCGATCCCTTAGGCTCATCCTGATGGCTCGTTGGAATAAGCTGCCTCCAGTGCGGAGTGGAGATGAAGCTCGTCGCTTTGGCCAGCGCCCAACGAAAACTTTTCGGATACAAGCCCTGTTCGGTTCCGCTTCGTTGAGTTCCTTCTACTTCGGCAAAAACCGGCGCAACGAACCCACGACCCGGATGCCCAGAAAAATAGTTCCGGAAACGAATCGGATGACCCAGACCAGAGTCAACCCGACCAGTTCCCACAGAAACGAAAGCGCGAGCCGCGGCGCAAGGTAGGGCAGTTTCACGAGCCACAGAGTCCGATCGCCTTTAAGGCTTTGCTCGAACGCGCTGATGGAACTCCACAGTCCCGCCAGCGTCTCTCCCTTCGGATCTGGCGGATGCAATCGCACTTTGAGCAAGGCGGCCAAGCCGGGAACCAGACAGGCCAGGCTCCCGAATTTGAGAACCTTCAGCGCTATTGCGGCATATTCGATCTTAGTAGGCGGGCCGGGAATCTTGACCGAGGTGGCCATCCAGTAAGTGTAACCGTGCACGACTCCGATCATCACCGCCAGCAGAACACCCATCGGCAGCAGAACACGCAGCAGCAGGGTTGCAGGGCGAATGTGCCCAGCAAAGCTCCCCAGCGGATGGGAGACCATGCCCGCGCCGCTCCCCGAATGAGGACGTGACGGTTCCGTCGCGGCATTTCGGATGGATGAACTGGCGGGAGGCGGAAGGGGGCGTCGTTTCCACCAGCCGGCAAGGAGGGCGCCGGAAATATTCATCCACGGACCGAACACTGCAGCCGCCAATCCCGCACCGGCACTGTGGAGGACGTTCATAGCGATCCCGCTGGCCATGCCGCCGTTTTGCATACCCACCTCGATCGCCACCGTGCGACAGTCGCGCTCCTCCAGTCCAGCCGCCCGGGCGCCCCAAAAGCCGAGCACATAACCCGCCAAGTTATGCAGGATGGCGGCGCAAAGCAGGGCGATACCGACGTTCAACAACTGCTCCCGGGCCCGCGAGGTGATGATGCCGATGATGAAACAAATGCTGAACATGGAGACGACTGGGAGCGCGCGGTCCAGCCAGGGATCGGTCCGGCCGAGGCGAACGTTCAGCAGCCACTTGAGTGCCGCCATCAACGACAGGAAGGTGAAACCCAGGATCAGGCCGAGACGCATTTCACCGATAACGCCCGGGCCTGACGACGGCAAGAGGGCCAGGCCAATAATCATGGCCGCCGCCAGCCCGGAGATGGTCAAAAGCGATCGGCTGGTACGGTTCCAGCGGACCTGCCCGTAGAGCACGCGGTTGACCACCAGACCCACCGCCACCGGCAGCAGGATCATGTTCGCGATGGACAGCATCATAGTCCCCACGTCGATGGGCACCAGCCGACCCGCCAGGACCTTCATCAGCAGCGGGGTTGCGACGGGAGATGCGAGGGTAGAACAGAGTGTCAAGGTGACCGACAACGGCACGTTGCCGCCGGCGAGATACGTGACAACATTTGAGGCCACACCACCGGCGACGGAGCCGATCAGGATGAGTCCGGCCGCGACCTCAGGTTCAAAGTCGAACGACCAGGCGAGGACCCAGGCAATCAGAGGCATGACCGTGAACTGCAGCGCGAACCCAACGAGGATAGGCCGAGGCATTTGCGCGACACGGACGAAGTCGGCCACGCTGAGCGTCGCGCCCATGCCGAACATGATCACCTGGATGAGGGGGACGATCAGCAGCTTGAGGTCAAAACTCCCGTAGATTCCGAAGAGGCTGGGTTGCCAGACTGCCATCGCCACGACGATGGCGACGGCCGCAGGGAACCGCATGGCACGCAAGGTTTCGGAATTCATGAGAGACAGGCGGGAGCTTGGCGGAAGTTAGATTGGAGTTGCGAATGATTCGTCGGGCGGACTTGGGGGCGATCACGTTCAGCCGGAGCTACCGGTATCGCGCGGTTGGTCAGCGATAAAACGGCTGCCAGGTCAGCCAAGTGGGACCATACTTCGGCTCCGGGGCGCCAACCTCGAGAGCGCCGAGGTCGGGAGCTTTGCCGACGAAATTGTCATTGACGGTGGGGATAACCTCGCCGGCGTCCACCACCCTGCTGCCGGGTTTGAGCCGAAAACTCAAATCTATGGCGTGGTAAACCGCGTAGGGATTAGCTGCATTCGGTTGCGACAGTTTCTCGAAGATGTCGTAGTCAATTTCGATGCCGTGCTTTTCCTGTTCGGTTGTGGCCCGGAGTTCGGCGAGTGTCGCGAAGTTTTTCCAATCGGTCGGCTTGGGCTCATACATCATCGCCCCTTTGGCCGGGGCCAGCCATTTGTATTGTTCCTTCACCCCTTTGTTCGGGCGAAAACCATTGTAGTCGGTGCTAAACGCACTGGTGGCGTTGGCCCAGGCCATAATTCCACGCCCGGGAAAGTCACGGCCGAGAAAGAGGTTGTTGCGGAAATGGACGTTCGCATAAGGCTCCGCCCTGGCTTGCTCGCAGATGAGGGTGTTGTTGAATACGAAGAGGCCCGCGGGCTTGGCGGAAAACTTGAACACCCCACCGCCGGGCACGTTGTAGGCGATGTTGCGGTAAAAATAGATCGGACCGCCGAAGACCGGCTGGGAGCTGAAGCCGCCCATGGCGGCGTTGACGCCGCGGTTGCTGAAGACCCGAACGTTGTGCACACCACCATCGGTCTCGATGAAGTCGTCGTTCATCACGTGCATGTCGTTTCCGTAAATGTCGATCGAGGAGGCCCGCTGCTCAGGATCTTTCTCCGGTGTGCCATAGGTCGAGATGCCGATCGCATCATGAAAATAGGCGATGGCGTTGCGGGCGATGACGTGACCCGGGCCATAGACTTTGACGCCGTAGTAGCTGACCAGGCGGTGAGACTTGTAGAGCGGTTCGGTCCAGCTGATTCTATCAGGGGTGCGCGCCCGCCCACCCCAGCCGATGAGGCGGAAGCGATCATCGCGACCAATGATCAGATTGTCGGCGATGTAGAAATCGGCGGAGCCGGCATACTCGGTCGAGACAGCGGCGCCGACGTTTTCGAAACGACAATTCTTCACGGTCAGGCCCACGGCACCGGCGACTTCCTTCTGGCCGGCGAAGATGGCGTAGTCGGTGTTGCGGAAAGTGAGGCCTTCGAAAATGTGATAACGCGAAGCCATCACATCGAAGAGGCGATGGCTGCCGTCGCCGTCGAGGATGACCTCGCCGTCGCCGGCTGCCTTGAGCGTGATGGGTTTTTCCGGAGTGCCCTTGAGCGTGAGCGACATTGAGCCGTCGAACGGCGTCATCATCGGATCGACGTAGTCCAGCCGTTCCACTCGGTAGAGGCCGGCATGAAGGAGCAGCGTGTCGCCGGGTTGGGCACGGCGTTCCCAGACCACGGACCAATCGCCAAGACCCGCACCATAGTAGGCTTGCAGGATACCGGTGAAGCTGGGTTCCTGACGCGGGCCGTCGAAGTCGGGCGGATAGACGTGCAGGGTGCGACCGCCGGCGTAAGGCATCGGCTCGCTCCGGGTTTTCACCTTGACCGTGTGACTGGCCTCGCCGGTGACGCCGTCGGGGTCTGTCATTGAAAAGCGGCACTCGTATTCGGTGCCGGGCTTTAGATTGAGAATGGAGCCGGCGAAACCATCAGGGACGGTGTAGTCGAGATGTTCACGAGCGCGGAAGATCCGCTCTCCTCCGATTCGCACGAGCGGCAATGCGGGACGCCAGGAAGCTTCTCCGACGGCTCGGAACTGAACGGCGACTTCAGCGTCGCGATTGGCATCACCGACGATGGCCCATTCGAAACCTAGATTGAGAAGCGTGGGATGTTCGACAGTGAACTTTCCGGCGACAGTTGCGTTCTGAGCGGAGACAGTGCCGCAGGTGAGGAGGGCAAGACTGATGCAACGAATGAGTTCATTCATAGTGTAAGGTCGCTGGCTTCTGCGCCAGCATGGCATTGGTTTCTGCGCTGTTGCAGGTCAAGTTTTTGTCGGAGTCGTGGGGACCGTCACTCCAGAGCGTGGCTTCGTTCAGCTGCAGACGCTCCTGATCAATCCCCCCGAACACCATGGCCCCGGCCCGCCCGTTGCCGATCGGCAGCGCTGTGGTCCAGGTCTTTGCCAGTTGTTGATACCAGAACGTCAGCGCCGAAAGTGTTTCCTGGGAAGCAAGAGACTTGGCCGCGACAACATCGTCTGCCGCGTGGAAAACGGGAGTGCCACACGATTGCAGGACGAACATGGCTGGCAGCATCCTTTTCATTTTCATCCGTGGGATGGGGTTGAATTTCGAATGAGTCAAGTCTCTTTGTCCCCAGGATTCAGGACAAACTCGGTTACGCGGCGGGCAACCGTCTCCAACCCCGTGGCGTAGAAGGGGCAAAGTTCCTGGATGATGTTTTTATTTTCCAAAGTGGCTCAATACTGGCGGATCGGACGCAGGATGCCATTCCAATCCGATTGAAAACACCACAACACCCGCTCGCAACCCGGAGCACCATGCATCAAAAAGGATCTCCCGGGGACAGACAAATTATTAAAAAAACCGGGATCAAGTAACGGGGATGGATTACAGGGTCAACATGAAGGCCGAGTTTCCCAAGAAATGGGTCGCAAATGGCAACTCTGATCAACGGGAGTCAGGATCGAAATATCGTGGGATACTGACGTAGCCTGATGCTCTGTTTCAAATGATGCCAACGGCCATAGTTCTCCTGCTGAAACGACCAATGACAGAAGATTCCACGGCTGAGTTCCCCGGCTGTGCTCCGGAGGAGCCGGCGGCCTGAAAGCGGCAGATTATTTGAAGTTCGCGGTTGAAGGCGAGTGAGACACCAACCGTTCGCGAAATTTAACCAAAAGCTGACTTCCGAAGATCTCTCAACACAAACAAGGGGGAGCCATCCAGACCTCGCACGGGTCGAGCCCCGGTTTCTCGATGGCGACCGAAGGCGAACAGGCCTCGGTAGCATGGCAATCGATGTTTAGTTGAAATGTTTTTCACGAATGATACGTTGACATGGCTTTCACAAAACCAACGGCCATGAAAATCGTCGTACCACTCCCATTCAGGACCGCCAAACCCAATCAAGGCTTCACGCTCATAGAATTGCTCGTCGTGGTTGCCATCATCGCCATCTTGGCCGGCATGCTGCTGCCGAGCTTGGCCAAGGCCAAAGGTTCCGGCTACCAGGCTGCTTGTCTTAATAACATGCGGCAATTCTCGATCGCCAACGTCCTGTACGCAGGCGATCACGACGACCAAGCGGTGCCGCTCCTCCAATTGCAGCCTGGTGGCAACGTCGAATTGTGGATGGCCAATGCTCGATACCGCAGTTATATCGGCTACGACAATAAAGGTAATTCCACGGTGCAGACTCCCAAAGATTACCGCTGCCCAGCCGACACGGCCATCCACAATCCGCGCCTCTTCGCCTACGCCAATAACCCCAACCAATCGAACGAGAAAAACACAGGTACTCTCACCAGCTATAGCTATAACTTCGAGGATTGGTATCCTTCCGGCGGCAGGAGTTGGGCTCTGGCGAGCAAAGACCACGCGGGCCACAAACTCAGCAGTATCGAGGAACCCTCTGGGAAATTGATTTTCCACGACGGCCACGATTGGTGGTCCCAATGGAAAGGCGCGGATTACATCAATGGTTGGAACCGCCTCAAAATGAAAGGGAGCGTCCAACAATACAAAGATGTCGGCTGCGGCGGTCCCACATTATACCGCCACAATGAAGGGGCCAACTTCGGATTCTACGACGGCCATGCCCAGCGTCTGCGCAAGGAGAAGGTGTGGATCCCCAGCGATTTCAACGCCAGTCCCAAACGCCCTGGCATGTGGGTCGCCCGACTCGAGACATGGAATAAGTACCGATAACCTAAATCCTTCAAACAGCTGTTGAATGTCGAGACCCCTTGTTGGCGCAAATATGAAACTCGATCTTCGTCATCACCACACCCGTGAAGCATACAACATGGAGAGCGATTGATCGGGCGAAAGGATCGTCATGCCCTCTTCGATCGCGTGCGCCGCGAGCAGGCGGTCGAACGGATCGTTATGAATGCGCGGCAACTCGCCGCTGCGAAAAAAAGCTTCGTGGGTCAGAGCAAGGGTTTGAACTTGGAAAAATGCCAATCTGCGGGGAAGCCACTTGCGAGGTTGGTCCGGGAGCGGCAGTTTCCCGGCCGCATGTTTCAGTGAGATTTCCCAGACGCTCGCGTCACTGATGAAGAGCATGTTGGCGGGATCATCTAGCATGCCCGTCGCCGTGGGAGACAGCTTTCCCTGCGGTAGCGCCAGCCAAAGGAAGGTGCAGGTATCGAGCAGCAGTTTCACAAACCCCACTCCGCAAGCTCCTTTTTTGTCAGTGGCGCAAACGCGGAGTCTGGAATCGCAAAAGGGACATCGAGCGTTTCACCCACTTTCGGGCGTGGCTTCTTTTTCGCGGCCTTTAATGGAACGAGCTTTGCAACCGCGTTTTTCCCACGGGCGATGGTGAATTCCTTGCCTTTCTCCACCTCGGCGAGGTAACGCGACAAATGCGTCTTGGCTTGGTGCGTGGTGATCATCATCTCGGCAATCTAATACGGCATCGCCTGACTTTAGTCAACTTAGTTCACACTCCACGACGGCAGCCCCAGACTCGAGC
>CANLCA010000150.1 GCA_947487925.1 Verrucomicrobiales bacterium
ATTGAATTGTGTTCGACTGACAACTTTCGGCTTTGAATCTTTTCCTTCTGGCTCAAACGCAATAATGGTGTAACCTCGACGAAGGCAACGAGGTCAAAAACCTTGGGCACTATCATGGAACTTTTTTCGCATCGTCTCTCGAGGTCGCTGGCCGCTCAGCGGCGGCCGCTTCAGTGGTGTTCACTGGCGGCGGCGCTTTTGTGGGTGACGGGCTGCAGCACGACCCACCATCGCCAGTCCGCGGACAACGAAACCTACCGAATCATCCAAGGGGTGGAGAAGGAACTCTTCGGTCGTACCAACGCATTCACTATCGACACGCCGAATTCGGGCCGGGCTCCCGATTCGATTCAGCCCGGGGAAATCATCGAAGGCCGCCTTGCGACGGGCGCACAGTCCCTTTCCCTTGATCAAGCATTGGACCTTGCGGTTCGAACCAATCGGGAGTACCAGACGGAAAAAGAGAGACTCTACCTCACGGCGCTAACGCTCACAGGAGAACGCTACGCATTTGGGCCTCAGTTTTTTGCCGGAGCAAGCCCCAACTTCACACGCTCGTCCAACGGGGATCGGACGGGCTCGGTGGATTCCAAAACGGGCGTTGACCAAGCCTTGAAGACCGGTGGCAGCTTGGGTGTGTCGCTCGTCAACGACCTGCTGCGCTACTACACCGGCAACCCTCGCAGCAGCGCCATCAACACGGTCTCCGTCAACTTGCTCCAGCCTTTGCTGCGTGGGTTTGGCAGGAACAACTCGGGGGTTGAACAGCTGACCCAGGCGGAACGTAATGTGATCTATGCGGTCCGGACTTTTAGCTATTTCCAAAACAAGTTCGCGATCCAGATCGTCAACCAATATTTCAGCTTGCTCGCTCAGAAGAACATTATCCGCAACACGTATTCGAACTACCTCGGCCAAGTCACTTCGACCCAGAGGCTGCAGGCGCGAGCGAAGGACCGGGCGAACCGAAGTGATGTGGACCAGGCGCGCCAATCCGAGCTCAACGTCAAGAACAGCTACGTTAATTCAGTGTCCAGTTACCTCAACAGCCTGGATCAATTTAAGATCACCATGGGGTTGCCCTTGAACACAAAGATCCAGCTCGATGACCAGGAGCTCGAACGATTGAAGTCGATCGGTTTGATCCCTGTGAACCTGGATCGCGATCACTCTTTCCGCCTCGCGGTGCAACGGCAATTCCCGATCTTGAACGAGATCGACCGCTTTGAGGATTCGAAGCGCAAGATCAAGGTGACCGCGGATCAGTTGCGCCCTGGCCTCAACATCCTCGCGAACGCCAGCCTGAGTTCCGATGCGCCCACGGACTACACGCGATTTGATATCGACAAAGTCCGATACAGCGCTGGGTTGGAACTGGACCTGCCAATCGACCGGTTGCGGCAGCGGAACAACTACCGCGCGAGCTTGGTTTCGTTCGAATCGCAACTCCGAAGCCTGGGCCTTTCCCTGGACAACTTGAAGGATGACATCGACAGCGCGCTGCGAAATCTTGAACAGCGCCGCCAGAACTATTTGATTCAAAAGAACTCCCTGGAAGTCGCGGACAGCCGCGTGCAGATGTTTATCATTCGTCAACAGGCAGGCGAACTCAACGTTCGTGACCTCGTGGAATCACAGAATGCGCAGATCGCGGCTCAAAACGCTGTGACCGCCGCCCTTGTGGCCTACCAGCAGATCCGACTGGAGCTACTGCTGACATTGGGGGCGATCGAAACGGCGTCGGACAAGTTTTGGTTCAATGAGCAGTTGACGGACTTCGCAAAGCCTTTGACCGAAGGCGCCGCGCCTTCGGCGATTCGCTCCGACGAACTGCTGACTCCGGACCAGGTATTCAATAATTAATCACAACCAGGAATCCTGCATGTCAAAACTCCTCCGAATCGCCAAGGATAAGCCATTGCTCTCGGCGTTGGCGACCCTCGTCCTCGCTTTGGTCGTCTGGAAACTCTCCTCTAGTTCCAGCACTGAAGGCGTGCAAACGACTTATTACGATGTGAAGAAGGGCGACTTCTTGATCTCTATCGTCGCCGGCGGCAGCATTGAGGCGGTCGCTGAAATCAGCATCCGAAATGAAGTGGAAGGCAGCGCGCGGATCATTTACATCGTTCCCGAGGGCACTTACGTCAAGAAGGAGGATCTGATCGTGGAACTGGATTCCGCGACGGCACTGGACCAGGTCAACCAGCAGCAGATCAGCTTCGAGAAAGCCCAGTTTTCGATGATCCAGGCCAACGAAACCCTGGAGATCCAGAAAAGCCTCACGGACAGCGATGTTCGGGCCGCTGAGCTGAAACTCGAATTTGCGAAAATCGACCTGGACAAATATCTTAAGGGAGACTCCTTTCAGACCCGTCGCGATGCTGCGATCGCCGCGGAAAAGCTTCGGGAAAACCTGGCCATTGCGAATGAAAAACTTTTCTGGTCGCAGGAGCTCTTTAAGAAGGATTTTGAAAACAAAACCGTCGTCGACAATGATCGGTTGTCAGTCAATAACCTGCAACTCAGCCTGGAGGCGGCCACCAACAAGATTTGGGTGATCGAGACCTATGAACACCCCAAAATGCTCCGAAAAGTGGAGTCAGACCTGGAGGAGGCGAAAAAGGATTTGGAACGAGTCAAACACCAGGTGGAAGCCAAGCTCGCCCAGTACCGAGCGGATGTGGAGACACAAAAGAACACGCTCGCCCTGCAGCAGCGTAAACTGGATCGGGATAAGAAAAATCTGGCCGCGACGAAAATACTGGCTCCGGCGGATGGCCTCGCGGTTTATCCTGTGAGCAACAACCGATTTAGCAGCGAGTCGCTGATTGAGGAGGGAGCTACAGTCCGCAACCGGCAGGAAATTCTCAAGCTCCCGGATGTCTCCAGGATGAAGCTGACGGTCAAGGTCCATGAATCCCAGGTCAGCAAGGTGAAGCAGGGATTGGCGGCTTATGTCGTCCTGGATCCTATGCCTGAGAAACGGTTCAAAGGTTTTGTCTCCAAGGTCGGGCTCCTCCCTGACACCTCAAGCCGCTTTGGAAACCCGGATCTGAAGGTTTACATCACGGAGATCCTGGTGTCAGACGAGATTCTCGACATCAAACCCGGTGTCTCGGCCCACGCCGAGGTGATCATCACAAATTTGGTGGATGTGATTTCTGTGCCCATCCAGGCGGTGACAACGTTGAAGGGGAAGCCTGTGGTCTACACCGCGGCATCGAGTTCCCGGGCTGTTCCCGTCGAGGTGGGATTGTTTAACACCAAGTTCATCCAGATTGTGTCCGGGCTCAAAGAGGGGGATCGGGTGATGTTATCTCCTCCCCTGGATTCCAAGCCCGCCGACATGGATGGGTCTATCATGGAGGATGGGGAGAAACCGCCGACGAACGACGTCAGCATGATGCAAGCGCCATCGAATCCCGTCGGTCCGAAAACTCCCGGGGGCAGTGTGAGTCCCGAACAGAAGACCAGGAGGCCCGAAGGTCCTGGAACCGACGAGCGCAATGGCGCCACAAGAAGAGGGGGTGAGCAGGAAGGGGCGGGACGCCCAGGTGCGGGGGGTGGTTTCAATCGGGAAGAGATGATGAAGAAGTACGACAAAAATGGGGACGGCAAGCTCGATGAGGACGAAAGGTCCGCTATACGAGCCGCCATGCCCAGCGGTGCCGGAGGGCCCGGAACGCGAGGTCAGAGACCTCCTCAAAAGCCCTCTGAATAGCCGCTTTTCTTGATGAAAATGCCCGAAAAACAAGCGCCCGCACCCCCCAAGCCTGCGAATGGATCAGAGGCCATTATAAGGATTGAGGGGATCGATAAAACTTACGTGTTGAGCGCGGAGAACATCGTTCATGCTTTGCGCGGGGTTCACCTGAGCATTGATCAAGGATCCTATGTCGCGATCATGGGGCCTTCGGGCTCCGGCAAGTCGACCATGCTGAACATCTTGGGTTGCCTCGACCGGCCCACTTCCGGCAGCTACTGGTTGGGCGGCGAGAATGTGGCGACCATGCCTGACGATGAATTGTCCGAGGCACGCGGCAAGAAGATCGGCTTTATTTTCCAGTCCTACAACCTGATTGCCCAGCTGACCGTGATCGAAAACATCCAGGTGCCCTTGTTTTATCAGGGCGTGGATCTTGCCGCGTCCCAAGGGCGCTGTGTGGAACTTGCGAAACTGGTGGGATTGGGAGATCGCATGGATCACCGGCCCGCGCAATTGTCCGGTGGCCAACAGCAGCGCGTCGCCATCGCCAGATCCCTGGTCAACGACCCGATCATGATCCTGGCGGATGAACCGACGGGAAATCTGGATTCTCGCACGGGAACCGAGGTGCTGGAGATGATCGGTCAACTCAACGCTCATGGAAAAACCATCGTTCTAGTCACTCACGACGACAAGGTTGCGGCCCGCGCCCACCGGGTCATTCACATGAAGGACGGATTGATTGATCGTGAAGTCATCAACCGACCGGTCCCGCACGCCCCGAAGTGAGCCCTCAACCAACGATCTCGCTCCATGGTTGGCTTTAAACTCATCAGCTCCGTAAAGCTCGGCATCAAGAGCCTGCTCCTGCATAAGCTGAGGTCCTCCCTGACGATGTTGGGGATCATCTTCGGTGTGTGTTCTGTCATCGCGATGCTCGCCATCGGTGAAGGGGCTTCCTACGAAGCCCAGGAGGCCATCAAGAAACTTGGCAGCAACAACATCATCATCCGCAGTTTGAAGCCGGCTGAGGAGAGTCGGCAATCGGGGAATGTGGGGCGTACGTTCTTGCTGGATTATGGACTGAAATACTCTGATGGGTCCAGACTTGCCTCCACCATTCCTGGGGTCGCCCGAGTGCTGCCGATGCGCATCATCCGGGAATCCGTCCGCTTCGATCAGAACGAGGTGCCTTGTCAGGTCATAGGGACCCTGCCGTATTACAAGGAAATTGTCGGCGTGGATATTCTCCGGGGCCGATTCCTGACCGAAATGGATGAATTGTATCAGGAAAATGTCTGTGTTCTGACCCTTGGCCTTGCCAGCCGCCTCTTTCCCTACCAGGACCCGCTGAAGATGTCGATCAAGGTGGGGTCCTCGTATTATCGAGTTGTCGGAATGGTCAGGGAAAAAAACACCGTCGAGCAACGGACTCAATCAGGAAAATTGAGCGGGGAACCGCTCGATAACAACATCTACATACCCCTTTCCACCTCCCGTTCTCGGTTCGGCGAAATACTGACTCGCATGTCGGCGGGTAGTTTCCAAATGGAGAAAATCGAACTCCATCAAATCACGGTGCAGATGAAAGACACGTCAGCCGTGGAAGCCGCGGATCCCCAGATTCGAACGTTGCTGAAGCATTTCCATACCCGCAACGACTACGAACTCATTGTGCCCTTGGAGCTGCTCAGGCAGGCACGGCAAACCCAGCGCATCTTCAATATCGTCCTCGGTTCCATTGCCGCCATTTCGTTGCTGGTTGGGGGCATCGGTATCATGAACATCATGCTCGCGACGGTGACCGAGCGAACTCGCGAAATTGGAGTCCGCCGCGCTCTCGGGGCCAAGAAGCGGGATATCACGGCCCAGTTTCTCGTGGAGACGGTCGTGCTTTCGGTCGGCGGCGGACTGGTGGGTGTCATCATCGGAGTGATCACGCCGATCGCAGTCACCCACCTTTCGGGGATGAAGACCATCGTGACCCTCTCCTCGGTGCTGCTGGCGTTCGGGATCTCAGGCGCCATCGGGATTATCTTCGGGTTGTATCCTGCTAACGCGGCGGCGCAGTTGGACCCCATCGAGGCTCTTCGGCACGAATAGCTTGGCCCGGCCGAGTTTCGATGCAAACGATCTTCTCCAAGGGCCGCCGTGGGGGATAGTTCTTACCTGATTCGTCCGGGTTCCACGTGTGCGGTGGCGAAGGATAGCCGCTTGCTTCTTTTGTCGCAGCCGACGTAAGCTGAGCCCTCTCATGAAACCCATTTATCACAAATTAGGACTCGTCCTTCTAGCCTCCCTCGGCCTCATCCGGAGCGCCTTGGCCGGCGATTTTCTCATTCGTGACGGGGACCGTGTCGTGTTTTTGGGTGATAGCATCACCGAGCAGCGTCTCTACACGACGTATATCGAGGCTTACGTAGTGACCCGCCATCCAAACTGGAAACTTTCCTTCCGCAATGTTGGCTGGGGAGGGGACACTTCATGGTTGCGGCAGCGCGCCCATCCCAACGAGGGTCAGCTCTTCGCCGCTGAGGAGTCCGCGCAGCAGAAGATGATCGAGGACTCCGTGGGGCGGGGCCTCAAGCGTGATGTACTACCGCTCAAGCCGACCGTTGTGACGGTGAAGTTCGGGATGAACGATCATTCTTATCAACCGTTTCGTGAGGACATTTTCCGCGCCTACACCCGAAGCCAGGCTGAGATTGCGAAGGTGCTAGGAGCCAGTGGCGCGCGATTGGCGATGTTGACACCGCAGCCGATTGAGGACAAACGACCTGACCCCGACAAGGACGTTCGCAACGTGTCTTTGCGCAAGTTTTCCGATGGCTTGAAGGATGTAGCCAGCAGAAGCGGGGTCCCGTTTGTGGATCAGTTTGATCCTTACATGGCCATCATGTTGAGCGCGCGCACGACGAACCCTTCGGCCGTTATCGGCGGTGGGGATGCCGTCCATCCCGGCCCTGCGGGCCAGACAATCATGGCCTGGGCAATTTTGAAGAGCCTGGGGGCGGCCTCGTTAGTCTCGCGGGCTGAGATAGACGGAGTCGGCAACAAGGTCACCGCTTCCGAAGGTTGCCGGATCAACAACCTCAAAGTGGCGGGCGGTGTGGTTGAATTCGACCGGGTGGATGATTCTTTGCCCATGCCCATCGATGCGAGGGCTGAGCCTGCTCTTAAGCTCGCCCC
>CANLCA010000151.1 GCA_947487925.1 Verrucomicrobiales bacterium
CCAAAGGCTGCGGCCATCCTTTGGGGCTTCGCCGAAAGTCTTCGAGAGCCACCTGAGGGTCTTGCCTTGGTAGGTGATCGATTTCGCGTCCATCTCCTCCTTTCTCTCCACAGCCAGGCGCGCCAATCGATCCGCGGCCAGCAGTTGCTTGGCGCGATGGGCTTCCGCTTTCGTGAGCCTGGCCCGCATCGCTGGCGCCTCCACTTTGCGCTTTGAGAACGGCAGGGCGAGCCAAGCTTCCACCGCCGTGGTGGTCTTCGAAACCGCGACCAATTCGCCCCAGACGGCGTCCACAGCGGAATCGCCGGCGGTGAGGGGGCCAAAGGGGATCTCCCTCGTCCTTGCGCCGACCGTGAACCTCAGCCATCCCTGGGTCCCCGGCTGCAGCCCGAGTCGAGGCATGTCGTTGAGATCGGCCTTCCCCGCTTTGGTCTCAGCCTCTCCGAGCACAAGGCCCGTCTGATCTACGGCACGGACCTTCGCAACCAGCCGTTTGCCTCCCTTCGATTCGAAAAGCCGGATGCCGATCTGGGCGATCTGGCCGGACGGCGTGGCGGCCTTTGCGATGGCGTAGCGGGCCGTCACGTTGACCGCTGCCACGTCCTCATCTCTCCTGGCCCATACCATGGGAAAGAAAAGTCCTTCCTTTTTCCAAGAGGTGGCGTAGATGGCGTGGCGTGGCACGTCCGCTTTGGCTTGTGCGGCGTCGTTCACGAACCATCCCCGGTTCAATCCAGCTTTGTCGTACTCATCAGCGCCCGTGAAATGCCAATCGCCGTCCCAAACTTCGACCCATGTATGGTTGCCTCGTTCGTTGGCCCAAAGCGGTGTGCCGATCGCGCGGGCTGGGATCCCCACGGCGCGGCAAGCGTCGACCAGAATGATGGCCAGGCCTGTGCACGTGGCCATGCCGAGTTCCATGGATTCCTTCGGGCTCTGATTGGGCCGTTTGCGACCCGTGTTGTAGTGGACGTTCACTAGGTTGAAGAGCTGGCGATTCAACGTCTGGACCGCTTCCGTGGCTGTCCGGGCGCCCCGCACCAGTTTCCCTGCCTTCGCATAAAACTCCGCCCGCCACGGATGGCGGGGTTCATCAAAGACCACGTAGGGCAAAACGTCGTTCAGAAAAAGTTCTTCGGGAACTTGCCTTCCCCAAGGAAATTCATCTCTTGCTTTGAAAGCGAGGTCGAGATTCTCGATCAAAAATTGAGCGGAGAGCGCGGCTTGGTCTTTGGATGGCATATGTGCCACCAGAAAATGCGCTGCCTTTTCTCCGAGTGCTCCATGATTTGACTTCGAGGCGGCGATGAACTCATCCAGCGGAGCCCCGAAAGCAAGTTGCGCCGAACAGAAAAGAAGCAAAACCCGTAGGTGTCTCATGCCGCTGACTCTACCCTTTATCTGAAAAGTCGGAATCAACAAAATTTCAACGATCCGTTCCTTTGTCCTCAGCACTTCTGGCGCGTTGGGACTTTAGTCAACTGCGGACGCTTGGACATGACCAAGAGAGCGCACAACCCTCAGCGCCGAAGGAGGTGGGATGAGCGACGGGAGCCAGCCCGGGATGACAATTGCATTTCACCCAGAAGATCGGTTGGTCTTTCCATGTCCCAACAGGCTGTAGCATGGGTGTTTCTTCGGCACTCTCGAACGAACGATCGATATCGCACGACAACCAACGCAGCGAGTGTGACTCCCTTTCCTTGGGAGAGAGGGTGGGGTGAGATCGAACGTTCCACCGGATCCGTGTCCGTCCCAAACCCCATTTCACTGAAATCTTTATCGAACCGTTGTTTCTGGTTGGAGAAGATTTTTGCAACACTGACAAAGCTTTTGTGTCATAGTTGGGTTCGTGGCGTTGCGGCAGGTAGGATTCGTGACTTTTTGGCATGGCTCAAACATTCAATAAATTGACGACCCCAGTTTGCGCCTGTCTTTTGATCGGAGCGCTTCTTTTTATCACCGGTTGCAACCGGGTGGGAGGCTCCGCGGAAGGGAAATCGGGGTCGGAAAACGATAAGAAAAAGCAGGCGATTCCCGTCGAGGTGATGACGTTGAAACAAGGGGAGATCGAGTCCACGATCAGGGCTTCGACCAACCTCGAAGCTGAGGAGGAAGTGAAAGTGTTTTCGAGGGCTTCAAACCGAGTCATCGAGCTGTTGGTGGAAGAAGGGGATCCGGTGGAAAAGGACCAACTGCTGCTCCGATTGGAGAGCGATTTGCAACGGACGCAAGTGGCGAAGGCTGAAGGGCGTGTGAGCAAGGCACGGGCAGAATTCCAACGGCAGAAGTCGTTGTTCGACCAGAACCTCATCAGCGAACAGGCTTTCAGCGAAACTCAACACGATTTGAAACAACTCGAACTCGCGGCTGAGGACGCAAAGAGGGATCTGGAATACACCGAAGTGAGGGCCCCGATTTCAGGGACCCTCGCCCAGCGATCAGTGAAACTGGGTGACTTGGTAACGATGAACCAACAGCTGTTTAATGTGGTGAATTTTCGATCGATAGTGGCCAGGGTGCACAGGCCCGAGAAAGAATTGCGCACCTTGAAGCTTGGGCAGACTGCACGGGTGACCGCCCCAAGTGTGGGGGAGAATGTGTTTGAGGGGATCGTGGAACGGATTTCGCCCGTTGTGGAATCGAAGACAGGGACGGTGAAGGTGACGGTGGGTTTTAAGGAAATTGGCGCACTGCGGCCAGGGATGTATGTGGATGTCGAAATTGTCCTGGCCAAAAGGAAGGACGCGGTTTTGCTTCCTAAGCGAGCGTTGATGTATGACCACGATCAACGGTACGTCTACAGACTCCTCACGGGCCGAAAGGTCGAACGTGTCATCGTGGAACCGAAGTTGGAGGATAAACTCAATGTGGAGCCGTCGGACCTTTTGAAGGAGGGTGACGAGATTGTGGTGGCGGGTCAAACAGGTTTGAAAGACGGAGCACTTGTCAGGCTTCCATCCGATCCCAAGCCGGTGGAGGACAAAGATGGAAAGGGGACGAAGAAAGGTTCGGGGTGAGTGGTGGGCAGTAATCCAGGCGGACGCTCACGCTGAGATTGAATGATCAAGAGAAAGAACCGCCCGCGAATCACACGAATGAAAGCGAATGCTGTTTTATGAGAACCCGCTGTGCGGTTTCCGCATTTATTAGATTCGCGTCCATCTGCGCGGTTCGCGGGTGTAGTTCTGCATGTTCAATCGCGAGCATTCGTGGGTGATCTGAACGGTCGCCCACATCAAAATGAGCGAAACCAGATCGCCCCTCAGGCATTTTACGACCGAACGGCCAGTCGCGATCTTGATGGTTTTCCTCGCGATGGTGGTGTTTGGCTATTTCTCGATTCACCGACTGCCAATCACCTTGATGCCGGAATTGAGTTATCCGACGCTCACGGTTCGGACTGAGTTTAGGGGAGCGGCACCAGAGGAGGTGGAGAACGAGATCAGCCGGCCGATCGAGGAGGCCCTTGGAGTCGTCAGCGGGCTGAACCGAATCAGCAGTATCAGCCGTGCTGGCTCGAGCGATGTGGTGCTCGAATTCGTGTGGGGCACGGAAATGTCACAAGCCACTCAGAACACGCTGGAAAAACTCGACCTCGTGTTCTTGCCCGCCGAGGCGCAAAAACCGCTATTGCTGCATTTCGATCCCTCGCTCGATCCCGTCATGGAGCTGAGCCTTTCTGGCCAGGGGCAGCGGTTCGATGGAGAACAGGGCTTGCGCCGGTTGCGGCGACTTGCGGAGTTGCAGGTCAAGAGGGCGTTGGAGCCGATCAAAGGCGTGGCGGCAGTGCGGGTGCGCGGAGGGTTGGAGGAGGAGATTCATGTCCTGGTGTCGGAACAGAGCCTCACAAGAACCGGGCTCACCATCCAAAGCGTGATCGATCGCTTGAAGCAGGAGAACATCAACGTGGCGGGGGGAACCATCAAAGAGGGCCGCGCCGAGTACATGGTCCGGACTTTGAACGAGTATGAGAATCTGGAGCAGATCGGGGAGACCGTGATCCAGAGAATCGACGGCAAGGACGTGAGGGTCAAGGAGTTGGGACGTGTTGTGCGGGCCCACAAGGAGCGCGAGATCATCACGAAAACCGACGGTCTGGAGAGTGTTCAGATCGACATTTATAAGGAGGCGGATGCGAACATGGTAGCTGTCGCGAAAAGTGTGATCGCCGCCTTGGGGGAAATCCGTGAAGAAAAGAACGAGACTCCAAAGAGAAGTCTGATGTCTTTTTCCCGACCGAAGCAGGACGGTTTGGCGACGATTCTATGGCGCGAGGAGAAAGCCAAACTCCAGATCGTGGCGGACAGGTCGGTGTTTATCAACAACAGCATCAAGGAAGTGCGGAACAACGCGATTGTGGGTGGATTGCTCGCTGTGATGGTGCTTTTTCTGTTTCTGCGAGAAGTGAGGAGCACTTTGATCATTGGGATCAGTATTCCGATGTCGTTGTTGATGACGTTCGCTCCCTTGAACTTGTTGGATGTGTCCTTGAACATCATGTCGCTGGGGGGACTGGCGCTGGGAGTGGGGATGTTGGTGGACTCCTCGATCGTGGTGTTGGAGTCGATTTTTCGATGTCGCGAAGAGGGTGACGATCTGACAACGGCAGCCGTTCGTGGGACCCGGGAGGTGGGCGGAGCGGTCTGGTCATCGACGTTCACGACCGTCGCGGTGTTTGTTCCGATGGTTTTCGTGGAGGGAATCGCTGGGCAAGTGTTCGGGGATCTGTCCTGGGCGGTCGTGATCTCGCTGCTCGCGTCAACAGCGGTGGCGATCTATTTCATTCCGATGCTTGCGAGTCGACGCGCTCAAATGCTGGAAAAGACAGGCCAGGTGGAAGGCGGCTTGGGAGAAGGGGGCGGTGGAGGGTTGGATTTGAGTCACTGGATTTCTTGGAGGGAGTTTCGGGCGGAGTTAGATGGTCCAAAAAAGCCGTGGAGGCAGGGTTGGATGGTGTATTGGGTGATCCGTCTTGTCCTGGCGGTCGTGTTTGAGGTGGTGGGGAAACTGTTGATGGGGATCTGCCTGGTTGTGACGTGGTTTTTTGCTCGATTCCTGGTCGGTTCACTGAAGTCAGTCGGGGGACGGATCCTGCCGCCATTGCTCAAGTCGATGGAATTATTTTTGGACAGGGTTCATGAACTTTACGGACGTGTGATTGGTTGGGCGCTCGATTCGCCTCGTCTTGTTTTTCTAAGCGTTCTGGCAACGTTCGCGGCATTGTGGATGGTGGGATCGCGGTTGGATACGGAACTGTTGCCGGAAGTGCATCAGGGCGAGTTTACTTTTGAATTGAATCTTCCTGTGGGAACGCCGTTGGAAGAAACCGACAAGGCCCTTGCGGAAGTCGAGAAAGCAATCCTGGCGGACAAACAGGGCATCAAGTCATTGCTCGTTACATTGGGATACGATGTCACCAACATGAAGCGGTCGGATGAGGGGGAGCACTCCGCACGATTCAAAGTGTTGCTTCAACCTGGCCATGATCCGTTGGCTGAGGAAGAACGCGTGCTGGCTCGGTTGCGTCCTTTGTTCGCCCGGATACCCGGTTTGACCGAACGCGTTGCCAGGCCGGTGCTGTTTAGTTCGAAACCACCGATCGTGGTCGAGGTTCGCGGGGATGATCTGTTCCGATTGAAACGGCAGGCCGACCAGGTCAGGGAGGTCATGGCCAAGCTCCCACAGTTGGCCGATGTCGAGACTTCACTAAAGAGCGGGGCGCCCGAGATTCAGGTCATCTACAATCGCGAACGACTCATTCGATCAGGGTTGAACATCCAGCAAATCGCGAGGCAAGTGCGTGACCGCGTGAAGGGGTTTGAGGCGACACGCTTTAACCTGCGGGACCGGCGCATTCCAATTCTCGTGCGACTTGACGAATCGGATCGGGAACGGATCGAGGATGTGAGTCGGCTCACGGTGAACGGCGGCGGAGATCAGCCCGTTTTGTTGGGATCCGTGGCGGAACTCAAGGTGGGGGAAGGGCCGAGCGAAGTGCGGCGCATCGATCGTCGGCGCATGGCTTTGGTGGAGGCCAACATCGCGTCCGGATCGCTGGGGTCGGCAGTGGAAGCGATCAAGGTGGCAGTGGGGACACAGGTGGAGTGGCCGGCGGAAATGGGGTTTGCGATCACAGGGCAGAACGAGGAGTGGGAGAAGAGCCGGGGCAGTTTGCTTCTGGCGTTGGGGCTGAGTGTTTTTCTGGTGTATGTGATCATGGCCGCGCAGTTCGAATCTTTGATGCAACCACTGCTCATCATGCTGACCATTCCGCTGGCGTTCATCGGGGCGTTTGTCTCGTTAAAGGTTCTGGGGATTTCGGTGTCGGTCATGGTTTTGTTGGGTTTGATCATCCTGGTCGGCATCGCGGTGAACAACGCCATCGTTTTGATCGATTATGTGAACACGTTGCGAGGCCGCGGGATGCCGCGTCGCGAGGCCCTGGTGACGGCTGGGAAGGTTCGGCTGAGGCCGATTTTCATGACGACCGCCACCACGGTGTTGGGCTTGATTCCGATGGCGCTGGGGCTCGGCGATGGCGCAGAAATCCGCATGCCCATGGCGGTGACGGTGATGGCGGGATTGATAAGTTCCACCTTGTTGACGCTGGTGGTGATTCCGACAGTTTATGATCGCATGGACGCCCTGAAGGAAAGGTTTTTCAAGGGCGAAGAATTGTTGGACAAGGAAAGGGTTGCTCAGTGAGCGAGGAGGTGCCGAAACCGGGAGGGGCCGAGGGCTTGACGCGGTTTTCGCTCGACCGCCGCATTTCTGTGCTTGTGGTGATGCTCACCATAGTGGTGGTCGGGGTGGTGGCTATGTTGGGGATTCCGGTGGAGCTTATCCCGCAAGGTTTCCAGGGCCAGTCCC
>CANLCA010000152.1 GCA_947487925.1 Verrucomicrobiales bacterium
GAAAACACATGTACCCAAACCTAGGGTGTTGACAAGAAGATCCAAATCATCGTCACCATCGATGTCCGCAAAGGCCGCCCCAGTCGCGTCCATTCCATCGCACGCCACTCCGCTGCCCGGGGTCACGTCCTGGAATTTCCATTGACCCAGGTTTCGATAGAGAACGTTTGAACCATCCAAAGCGCAAAAGTACAAGTCGCACAAACCGTCCCCATCGATGTCGCCGGCCGTGACCCCGGAACCATTGAGAAGGATCTGGTTCGTGACATACCGCGATTGAGCAAGCCGGTTGGTAAAGGACACCCCGGTCTGCACTCCAGGCAAACGCGTGAATCCCACACGAGTTCCGCGGTCGAATTCAGCTTTGGTCCACCTAAAACCCACTCCTTCATGCCACGCCGCACTGCGCCCTAGCACACCCCCGTAGAGGAATACCACACTCCAAAAAAGCCCGCGGCCCCATCGCAGCGCAAAGAGCCATAGCCCCCACGCGAGCGGAACCTCACGCGATCGTGAGTTCCGACCCCAAGCCACACCGGAAAGAGGGCCGCAAGTTGCGGCTAGGTTCGACGAAAGAGATCGACTCATCGCGTGCCCCAAAAAGACCACGTCCCAGGCTTCAGCGCAACTCTCAAACAACGGGTGGGGTTCGCCGATTAGGAGTTTCCACACTGCCGGGAGCCTGCATCGGTCTGCTTCTGTTTTATGGATGCCTCGGCAACCTGATTGCCTGGATTGATCGCCAACAAAGCCTCCCTGACGCGGCGTTGTTGCTGGTTAGATGTGCCCTGGCATTGAAACTCCGACTGGGCGCGCTGGCGTTTCAAGCAACCCTGAAGCGTCATTTGGTGACACGGGGCTTTGTTCTAACCTCGGTCGGCGTCTGGGTCATCCGCACCGCGATCTGCGTCAAGGTCGTATCTCTGTTGGCAGAGCAGGCCCATTCGAACGAGCCCATGCTGCTGCCGATTGCCGGCCTTCTCTTCCCACTCGTCCGCATCGCTCTGGCTCATTTGGCATTGGAACTCAACAGACATCGGTCAATCTGAGATCAAGCTGAGAATCAGGGTAACCAGCCAACGATTTCGCAAACCAACGTTGATGTCGCTTTGCGAACGGATCTCTGGCATTCTCTCCTAGTGCCGACGCCCCGAATGCCACAGGTGAATGTTGATTCGCGGACCGGGCCAATTCACTTCCCCACGAAGTTGTGCCTCTGTCCACTGCATTGGATGATCTGGGCAAGCTGCCTCTTGATGATTGCCGCCAAGAGCGCCGAATTGCCCCCCAGCCCCATGTCTCCTGAGGAGCAGCTCAAATCGTTCATGCTCGCGGATGCGCGAATGCTCGTGGAACTGGTGGCCTCCGAACCCGATGTCGCCAGCCCAGTCGCCATGGCATGGGACCCGGATGCCCGACTGTTTGTGGCGGAAATGCGGGACTACCCGAAGGGGACAGGCAGGGGCACCATCAGGTTATTGGAAGACCGGGACGGCGACGGCCGACACGAACGTTCCACCGTGTTTGCGGACCAACTCCCCTTTCCCAACGGCGTCCTGCCCTGGAACGGTGGAGTCCTGGTCACCGCGGCGCCGGACATTTGGTTTCTCAAGGACCTGGATGGCGATGGTCGCGCCGATGAACGCCGGGTGTTGCTCACCGGGTTCGGCCAAGGAAACCAGCAACTTCGCGTCAATGGGTTGTTCTGGGGCCATGACAATTGGATCTATGGCGCCAACGGTCGCAGCGACGGCCAGATCCGTTGGAGCGTGACTGAGGTCGCTCGCAGGGCACCTGCCACTGAGGTCTCCCTTCGCGGGCATGATTTCAGATTCCGCCCGGACACACACCAATTTGAAACGTTGGCGGGGCGCAGCCAGTTTGGACACTGTGAGAATGATTCGGGATTACGCTTTCTCTCGTGGAACACCATTCCGATTCGGCACGAAGTCTTTCCTGAAAGTTATCTAGCCCGGCAACCCTCGTTGCTGGGAAGTGAAGTGTTAGGAGACGTTTTTCCGGTCGACGATGAAAGGCGAGTGTTCCAGATCAGCCCTCTGCCTCGAATTTTCAACGAAGAACCCACAGGCTATTTCAATGCCAGCTGTGGGCTGACAATCTTGCGCGCGGGCGGGCTCGGTCCGGCGTATCGCGGGAACGCGTTCGTCTGCGAGCCGCTCCGAAACCTGGTCCACCGCCGTCTTCTGACCCAGGTGGGACCCACTTTCGTCGCCGAGCGATCTGAGCTGGACCGGGAGTTTCTGGCATCGGCAGACCCCTGGTTTCATCCCGTGAACCTCGCCACCGGTCCTGATGGAGCTCTCTGGGTGGCCGATTTCTACCGTCAGTGGGTTGAACATCCCGATTTTGTTCATGACAAGAGCCAGATAGACAAGTTCGACTGGGGCACGGGGGCTGAACATGGAAGGATCTGGCGCATCCGGGAGCGGCGGGAGCGGCCCAAAATGCAGCAGCCCAAGCTCTCGCAGGCGAACTTGCCTCGGCTCTTGCAAACCCTTAGCCATGAGAACGCCTGGTGGCGGATGACTGCCCAACAACTGCTGGTGGAGCGGCGCTACCCTGACGCACCCCCGGCCCTACGAGTCCTCGCCAGGCAGGCCTCTAAAGCACACGCACGGCTGCACGCCTTGTGGGCTTTAGAGGGTCTGGGATCGCTCCAAGGAGAAACGATCCTCGACACACTCGAAGACGAGCACCCAGCGATTCGCGAGCACGCCGTGAGAGCGAGCGAAGCCATCGTCTCGGCGGCTAACGCCACCGGGAGCAACGCGATGAGGATCTCGATTCAGACCGCGCTTTGCCTGCGAGCCAATGACATGGATGCCCGGGTGCGATTGAGACTGGCCCTCACGCTGGGCTCCTGGAGCAGTGCGGAACAGCTCAAGGCTCTGGCGACTCTGGCCCGGCTAGACGCGACCAACTCCTGGCATTCTTTGGCCATCGCAAGCAGTGCAGGTTCGCACCCTGCTTCTTTGCTGGACAGCTTCGTCAGCAAGGGGTTGCATAAGCCCAACGCACCTGAGTTGGCTTTCCTTGACCAACTCGCCCTGCTTGTGGGGGGACGGGAGCCCACGATCCAACTTCTAGATTGCGTCGCCAAAACCCATCCCCTGACAAACGATGCCCAGGCCGCTATCATGGCGGGGCTTTCTCAGGGGCTCCGCAAAGCAGGCAATCCCCTGAGCACGACGCCGACTGATCTCTTGAACAAACCCTCGGAACTCGTGGCTGCTATGCAACCTTTTGTCCGAGCAGCAGGAGAACAGGCGCTCAAGACCGAACTTTCCAGCGCGACACGACTGCGTTGGATCCGGTTCCTGGGCGAAGCGAGACCCTCGTTCGCTGTCGACACGATGCTGTCCCTCTTGAAGCCTGGTCATGAACGCGATATCCAGCTTCAAGCCTTGGCTTCTTTACTCCCAATGGCTGATGCCTCGGTTACTGGAGCACTCATTTCGAGTTGGGACCAGTGGCCGAGGATCGTCCGTAGGCGAATCGTCACGCTAGCACCCAGAAACAACATCCTCGCGAGCGCCCTGGTGACCGGACTTGAAGGGGGCATCATCCAACTCCTGGAGGTGGATCAAGCCTCCAAACAGGCTCTTCTGAACATCAACGACGAAGGCGTGAGAAACCGGGCCACTAAACTACTCCTCAGCACCCACACCCCCGATCGCGAAGCCGTCGTGAAAAGTTTTCAATCCTCCCTATCTCTGAGTGGTGAAGCCCGCCACGGGGCCGTGCTGTTCGCTAACACTTGTTTACCCTGTCACACCATCCAAGACAGGGGAGGCCGGGTTGGCCCTGACCTGACAGGCGTTGGAACACATCCTAAAGACAGTTTACTCACCGATGTTCTCGATCCCAGCCGTCAGGCGCAGGCAGATTATTTGGCCTACACGCTGACCACTCTAACAGGGGAATCCTTTACTGCTTTGCTGGAGGACGAATCGTCCGAATCCGTGACGCTGAGGATGGCGGGAGTTCCCGACATGGTGATCCCCAGGTCAAAGATCAAGGAATTGAAGGCGAGTGGGAAATCGCTCATGCCAGAAGGCCTTGAGCAGGGATTTAGCCATCAGGACATGGCGGATCTGCTAGCATTCCTGCGCAGACCGGACAAATCCCTACTGCCGCTGGAGTGACAGTAGAATAGTTGAACTGGCCAAGGATTGACGGAGGTGGAAGCGACCCTGGGGGAGCCAGGGGATTCTGAATTTCAGGTTTGATAGGAGTGGCAAAATAAGTGTTAAGTGACCCCTGTCATGCTCTTGTTTCGTGAAAAGATCCCCGCGGACTGGGTAAGCCGCATCAAAGCCAATCTGCCAGCAGTGCTGGTGGACCACGCGCACCTCGAACGTAAGGCGGCTACCACGGCCATCAATCTGGAAAAATACCGTGAACTCTACCCCCGTGTCGAGGAGTTGAACGCGATTGCCATTGAGGAGCTTCAACACTTTCAACTCGTCCTGAGCTTACTGAAACGCCGAGGCATCCCCTTCGGCCAGCCATTCCCAAGCCCGTGGATCAGCGGCATCATGCGCTCGGTGCGCAATGGAGTTCAGGAACAGGTCGTTGATCATCTCATTTGTTGCTCGTTGGTGGAAGGCCGAAGCTGTGAGAAATTCCAGCTACTCAGTCGCGAGTTGGCGGATGCCGATCCGGAATTGGCCCAATTCTACGGCAGCCTGGTGGAATCAGAAGGAAACCATTATGCGGCCTATCTGTTGATGGCCAGAAGCATCGATGAAAACGAGACGGATCGACGCCTGGATTATTACCTCGACCTAGACGCCCAACTGATGCGGCTGCCAAACCCTCAACCCATGCTGCATTGAAACTCTGCCCGCGACATCACACAAAGAGACAATTCTCACGAGTTTGCCTGAAACCAGGCAGGTCTTGGACGACGCGGAGCCTCTGGATCCGAACCTACCATTGGATTGGGTTGGTGTTCCTCAGCGCCACACTGAGCGGGGCCCCGCTGTCGGCGGAACGTCCGCGGCAAAACCCGCTGCTTCTGCCGCGAAATCCGAACATCATTTTCATTGTTGTTGAAGGCTTGGGCTATGGGCAGCTGGCCTGTTACGGGCAAAAGCTCATCCGAACGCCTAACCTGGACCGCATGGCCGCGGAAGGCGTGAGGTTCACCGACTATTACGGAGCGGGCCCCGTTTGTCCCGCAACCCGCTACTCTCTGATGACCGGATTACGCCCACGGAACACCACCGCCAAGGACGCAGATCCGTGGCTGTTGCGGGTCAAGGACTGGACCGTAGCCTCCATGCTAAAACAGGCCGGTTACAGCACAGCGATATTCGGCATGTGGGGACTGGGCAGCCAGGGCTCGGAAGCAACTCCCCAAAAAAAAGGATTTGACGAGTGGTTCGGGTTTTTGGATCCAGACCACGCGTCGGAGGCCTACCCGTCCTTTCTCTGGCGCAACGACACGAGGCTGAACATCCCTCAAAATGCCGCCGAGAAGCAGGCCCTCTACGCAAATGACTTCTTCACACAAGCCGCAGTTAATTTTATCCGATCCAATGTTAAAACATCCTTTTTCCTCCACCTTACATACACGCTACCAGACCCCAAGAGAGGTCTCTTGAACCTCACACCCTACTCGGGGGAGCAATGGTCTCAGGAACACAAAACTCTGGCTGCCATGGTCACGAGGCTCGACAAGGATGTCCACGCGATCCTTGCCCAGCTGAAAGAGCTGCAAATCGATCGGAATACAGCGGTCTTTTTCACAAGCGACCATGCGCCCGTGGCCCGCGCGGGAATTGATCCGGAATTCTTTCACAGCAATGGCCCCTTCCGGGGAGGTGTCAATGAGCTATTTGAGGGAAATCTTCGGCTCCCCTTGATCGCTCGCTGGCCCGGGCACATCAAGTCGGGAGTCGTCAGCACACATCCGGCTGCGGCATGGGATCTTGTCCCAACAGCCGTGGAAATTGCCAACATGGGCGCTCCGCCCGGCATGGATGGGCGATCGCTGATACCTCTGCTGAAGGGAGAATCAGTCAAGGATCGCGGGCCTTTTTACTGGGAGCTACGAACCCAAACTAACCACCTCCAGGCCATCCGATCCGGGCCTTGGAAAGCCGTCCGATCGGTCGCGCACAACCAACTGGAACTCTATGACTTACGAAATGATCCCCAAGAAGTTTCAAACCTGGCAAAAACTCAGCCCGAAACCGTGGCCCAGCTCGTCGAACTCATGTCAAAGGCCAGCAAATAAGCTTTGAAAAACGAACTTTTGATCCGGGAACCCTCAGGTGCGGCGGACATGGAGCGTGTGTTCGACCTGCGCTGGCGTGTGTTGCGCGCTCCATGGAATCAGCCTCGAGGCAGTGAACAGGACTCGCTGGAGAACACAAGCCGCCATATTGTCGCCGTGACATTGGAGGGCGATTTTTGGGGTGTTGGCCGAGTTCACTGGAATAGCCCAGAAGAAGCCCAAATCCGCTACATGGCAGTAGAACCCCTCCATGGCGGGAAAGGCATCGGCTCGAGGATTCTTCAGGCACTGGAAACTTTCGCCCGGGAGAGCGGCGCACTTCGGATTGTCCTGAACGCGCGAGAAACCGCAGTGCCCTTTTACTGCAAATGGGCTTATAACGACATCGCCGAAGCAGCTACGTTGTTTGGTTGTTTGGCGCACCGGAGGATGGAAAAACCATTATGACGACGCGATCTGGCCGGGAACAGAACCCATGAAATCTCGTCGCTTGGATCAACTGTTGTCCTCCTGCGGTTACTGCAGTCGGAGTCAAGTCCGTTTCTGGATCAAGGCGGGCCGCATCACCGTGAACGGCGTCGTTCCAAAGGTGCCGGATA
>CANLCA010000153.1 GCA_947487925.1 Verrucomicrobiales bacterium
ACGCCAGCCATGTGGCAGGCTATCAAGTCCAGCTGCCCCTCGCAGATCACCGCGTATTGGCTGTCAAGCAGCGCGCGCTTGGCCTTGTCCAGGCCGAAGATGACCCGACCCTTGTGGAAAAGTGGGGTTTCTGGGGAATTGACGTACTTCGCAACCTTTTCGTCCCCTGCAAGAATCCTTCCGCTGAATCCGATGACACGGCCTTGATCATCACAAATGGGGAACATCAACCGTCCTCGAAAGCGGCCGTAAGTTCGATCATCCCCCTCCTTCCTCGCAACGAGTCCCGACTGGAGAACCACATCGGGTTCGAACCCTTTCCTCCTGGCCCAAGCAACGGAGCCCTCCCAATCGTCGGGCGCGTAGCCGAGCCGGAAAGGCTTCACGGCTTCGGTTGAGACCCCCCTTTTTGCAAGATAATCTCGGGCCGGTTGAGCCCGCGAATCCTTCAGAAGGCTCTGATGCCACTTCACGGCCATCTGTTCATGAATCTGGAGCAGCGTGTCACGCAGCTGTTTTTGGGGAGTCTCTACTGCCGAGCCGAATTCGAGCGGGATGCGTGCTCTGTCGGCAAGCCGTTTTACGGATTCGACAAATGAAATATTTTCATAATCCTGAAGGAAGCGAAACACGTCGCCTCCTTTGTGGCAGCCAAAGCAATAAAATATCTGCTTTGGGGCATTGACGCTGAAGCTCGGCGATTTCTCTTTGTGAAACGGGCACAAAGCGACGAAGTTGGCCCCGGACCGCTTGAGGGGAACAAAACCCCCAATCACTTCAACGATCTCGTTGGCACTCCGTATCTGGTCGAGGACGGCGGGAGAGATAAAGCCGGACATCGCGTTGCAAATCTTGAGAGCATTCCCGGTTTTAACGGATGTTACTTGCCGCCTCCGCTGATCACATCATCGATGGCACGGCCCCTCTGCCGGCCCACACTATTTTGCAGAGGATCGGCGGTGACGTTCGAAGAGGGTATGAGCTGAGAGCTCAAGTAGCGCCGCACGCTGCGCCCGGAAAACGATTTGACGAACACATCCTGTTGGATGGAGCCAAAGGATGGAAAGGAGATGCTTCCAAGGGTGTCCTTCTGGGTTTTTGCGAAGGCCGCAAGCTCCGTGGGACTGATATATTTGGCGTTCAAGAATGCCATGAACACGATCAAAATGCAGGCGAACCGAACGGCCCCAGCCAACATGCCGAGGTAAAATTCCATGCCTCCGAATGTATCGCTCCCGACTAACTTTTCTCCGACCATCCTCCGAACAAAAGCGAACACGACCATAAAAACTACGATCACAAACAAATAGGCACTGACCCTTGACCAAAGCAGTCCGAAATGAGCGGTTGAGTTGATCAGCGAGCCCACGGGCCCGCAAAGCATACCCCCGAACACCATGATCAACAGCCACTGCAAAACATCGAGCACTTCGGAGGACATGCCACGCTTGCGCCCAACCATCGCGCCCAACGAAAGGATGACTAGGACAACGAAGTCCACCCAATTCGAATTCAATGCATTTTGTTTGATGGTCTCTAACATAATTGGGAGAACGTCGTGGGCACCACGCAGTCAACATAGAAGGAATGTAGGGAAAATCAACGCATGAAAAGAACATCGCGCTGAAACCTTCCAACCCTGCTCTTCGGGGATGGGATCAAGCCCCTTAATGCTTAAAACGCCGGCTGAGAGGGGTGAAGATTGACGACGGCCTGGATGAGAGAGGTTTGACGCGGCCTGAGGGAAATCCTTTATGAATCTGGTAAGTCACTTGTAACGACTTTATCACCAAGATGTTGCACAGAGTCGCCAAAGGCGACTGCCGTTTTAACGGTAAACCCATGTTTGGAAGGCCGCTTTACACAAAGGCTCTTGGAACGAGCCCCTCTGAGGTGTGAGTGACACCGATCCATCAAGGGACTTTTGTCCAAGCAACCATTTCGAGCATCGTCTACCCGGATCACCAAGTGCCTTCTGACAGGGAAGAGATGATGTTTCGCCCAAGATCTTCCGCGAGAAGAGGCAGGGCTTGACGCTCCGAACTTGCCTGATCAGCTCCGATGCGCAATGTCGTGCGCCCGGTGATCTCTCGATCAAGGAGGGTTCGTCCGCTGCGCCTATCCACTGCCGTCACCTTCGCTGTGAGTGTCAGGCGAAAATCCCTCATGGTGAGTATATCCCGGGGTTGGAAAGAGAGAGCGTCCCGGCTGTAACGGGTCAGGATTCCTGTAACCAACAGGTCGCCGTCTCCGTGGGTGTTAAGACTATAGGTGCCGTCCCGTTGCAGGCTCCTCCGCAGTGCTCCGCTCAGCGCTTGAACGAGCCGAGGCTCTTGTGTTTGGTTGAAGAAGGGTCGGAATTCCACGGACCGAGCACCCGCTGCTTCGCCGTTGGTGGGGCCCAACTTGTAGCCGGCACAGCCACTCAGGAGCCAAGCCGCGACACCGAGCGACAGTGCTGTGTAGAATCGTAGCATCAGAGGGTTGCTGAGTGGACGTGCCGGGATCTGAAAGAACTATCGGATTTTGGCTCCGCCGGCCGCCTTGTCTCGAGTGGCCTTCTGCAGCTTGATCTCCTCAAGCTTCTTTTTCGCGTTCTGAGCGTAGGCGGAGTTTGGGTCCTTGATGATCACCTCATTATAGTAAATCAAGGCGGCATCCCATCGCCGTTTCTTGGCGTAATACCGGGCGATCTCGAAGTTGCCGCGGGCCTGTTCGCTTTTCAGGGACGAGACGATTTCGTTCGCGTCCACCACACGGGGATCGTTGGGATGTAGGGCCGCGAAATCACCAAATGTGTTGATGGCGAGGCCGGCGACACTTTGGTCGTATTCAGCCGTCTTGGCCTGCTTATTATAAGCCAACCCGGCGCGGTAAAGCGCGTCGGCCGCGACCGTCGGTTGGTCATGATAACGATCCGCCGCCTTCTCATAAGCCTTCACCGCTTTCAAATATTCGTGCTGCTTTTCGCGGGCGGTTCCAATGTTCAATTGGGACTGCGACGCCACTGAACTATACGGACCGTTCCGGATCAATTTCTCGTACATCTCCGAGGTTCGTTCCATGGAGGGAAAGAAGGGGACATAACCCCACAGCTTGAACCACTGGCCAGCCAGAAATCGATTCGCGATTTCAAACTGCCGTTGGAGCACCTCGGGGTAGTTGTCAACCTTCGGATATTTCTCGAGCAATACCTGATATTCCTTGAACGCGCGTTCATCCATGCTCCGCTCCTCATACGCTCTTCCAAGCAGGTACTGTGCCTGGGGTGCGTAATCGGACAAAGGCCAAACTTTGACGGTGCGACGGGCTGATTTGGCCGCTAACCCATAGCGCTTTTTATCGAAAAAGGCCTTCGCAACCTCCAACTGATCCTTGGCACGCGTGCGCCGCCACTTCTCGCCGCCAAATGGCTCGTAAGACCAACCCTCGCCAGCGCGAAAGGTCAGCGGGGCCGGACAATCGACGGAACATAAAATAAGGCAGATCGCAGCCAATGCGGCGACGGTGACCCAACGAATCATGGCGCGACCGTAACGAAGGCCCAAGACCAAGTCAAGAAACGGGGAGCACACCCATTCATGGCATCCAGTCCCGATGCACTTTCTTCCATCAGCCCGGATCCACATTTCCACGCAAACGCCGGAAAAACCACGGCAGCAGTGCGGCGACGGGCAGGATTCCCAGGAGCATCGTTTTCGCAGCCCTCCCCGCGTTGCTGGTGGAGGAAGCACGCAGCGTGACGCTGAGGTCGGCCCAGGTGTTCACCTCCAATGACCGAACGAAAAGCAGCGATTGTCCTTGCTCCGGCACCGAAGCGCGGATGGCTGCGGGATTCGCCACTGCCGCGTCTTGCTGCTGGATCAATCGTTCCACCAAACGCATTTGAAGGCTATTGTCTTCGGCGGTGTTTCTATCAATGAGTTGCCTCGCTTCCTGCTGTGTGTAAATCGCATTCTGCCCCTCCCGCAACCCTCGAGGTGTCGCCGCCAGACCGGCCGACTCGCCCACCACCTTCGCCTGGCGCACATTCAGCCCCACCAAAGCCTGTTGCAACTTGAGGTTTTGCAGCTGCACACGGGCGTCTTCATTGAACGCATTGTCGTGCTGCGAAAGTCCGTAGGCATTCTTGAAAGCTCGCCGGGCTTCCTGTGGGTCCCCATTAGACAGTACGCTGTTTCCAAAATTCAAAAACACCTCCGCCTCCCGAGTCTTATTCTGCTGAATCAGGGTCTCACTCTGAACGTACGAGTCGAGATCCATGAAGGATTGACGGGGAGCGGGCTGCAACTCCTGAAGCCGCAACTTTCCAGAGCTCTTGGTCACTTTCCATTTTTCATCCAAAAAAACCTTCCAAGCGATGTTCTCCAGCGGGAGATCGAATTTCGGCACGTCCAAGGTCAGCTCGATGGACCGATCACTCGCTACGCCCGCCGGGCTCGAGTAAAGGAATTCCACCAGAGCGCTTTCATCCCCTTTCCCGGCTTTTTCCAAGGGAATCAAAATCCGGCTCTGGTCCTTCCACAGCCATGCCGAGTTCTGATTCACAAACGCCGACCAAAATTTCGAAGAGGCCGGCAGCCTCACAGGGAGCAACCGCTTTTCTCCAGGAACAATCACCATCTTCACATGCGTGAGCATCGTGCCGTTGTCCGCGATCACGGAAGTCAGATCCAGCCTGTTGACTCGCGCCGGCAGCAAGCGGGCCGCCTCTTGTCTCTGGAGCTGCAACGGCAATCGATAATCGCTTTCCACCGCTCTCAAAACGTGGTCCGAAGAAGCGATGTTCAGGTCCACTTGAAGCGCCCGTGGAATGGCCTGCCAGTCTGTCGCTTGCAAGGCCGGGGGAAGGGTCCCGATCTGCAGGTGCCGCCTACCGCCCGACTTGAGCGACAAGAACCCGCGCTGCAGGGTCACGTCCAGCGACTGAACCCCCATGACCAAACCTTCCGTCGCCTGTTCTGCCAAGGGCAATGCATAGGTCAATTGCAAGAAATATTTCCCAATCACGCGCCTCTCAAGCTTGATTTCCCAATCACGCGTTTCCTGCGTCTCTGCCGCCTCGGGTGCTTTGAAATCGGAGACCTGTGCCCCCTTGAATCGAACAGCTTCGGCTTTGGATGGAAGACGCACTCGCAGATTTTTCACTCCCGTGTTCTCGATTTCGTAAGACAGGTTCACGCTGACCTTCATCTGGGCTTCCCCAACATCCACATGTTGCAAACTCGACACCTGGATCCAGGCGTCTACCTGCTCGATGTCCAGGCTTAAGCGCCACTGCGTTTGCAGAAGCCCAAACAGGAGCACCCCCTTCTGACGAACCCCGCTCTTCAGGGGATCCAATTGGGTCACACCCTCCCGGATGCCGACCTGCGGCCGGAGTCCTTGCTCGGGTATCAGCAGCAATTGCCCACGTTGTTTGACCGATTCACGCAGGGTCAGCCGAGGCACCTGCCATTCCTTGGCGGAACGTACGCCAGGACCGGTGAGGCTGATCGTAAACGGATGTTTGCCTTCGGTTCGGCCCTTGAGGTGCAGGGTGATGATCCGACCCTCGTCTGTCTTCAGATCGGTCCAATGCGTCATCGCTCCTCCACTCGCCGACTCCACATCCAGTCCCGGTGGCATCAGAAAACTGAGCTTGAACACGCCTGCTCGAGTGATCTCAACATTCAGGGTAGCCGCGAGGAGGATGCGGTCCTCACCCAGAGACAAGGTTTGGTTCGATTCCACACGCACATCAGCCTCCACCTGAGAGGTCTTCAAACGCACCGTTCCCGCCGTGCCGGAGTAACGGAAAGCTCGGCGCATCCCCAGTCCGGCGATCTGAGATTGCATGGGATCCAACAGGGACGCAGGAAAATCCTCTAGGTTGATGGATGTTGCCCCTTCGGCGTCCACCGAATCCAGCTGGACTTCGTTGCCAGTGGCCACGCCTACAAATCCCACCTGACCAGCCGCCCCCACCACGCCCACGAGACCGCCGGACAGCTCAAAAGGCAATGGACCAGCGGCGATCTGAGACTTGATGACCACCGAGAAGGGCCGCGATTGGGCTGGGTTGAAGGAGGCTCGGAGCCGGCGAGTGTCCGGATCGAAACGCCAAGTCGAAAGCGCGGCGGCATTGACATCGGTGATAGTTGAATTGGCAGGGACTTCAAACACCAGCTCCGCAAGCTGTCCCTGGGCGGGGCGAATCTGTACCGAATGCACCCCTTCCACCACACCAGCCGTGGGAATGTAAGCCTGGACCCATTCGGCGTAGAATACGGCCTTTTCCCGGCGGGCATCCCTGCTCCGGGGTTTCCAGCCGATCCAGGACTCGGGCTTTGGCGCGAGCACCAGGTCGGCAACGGTCGTTCCCGACGGCGCTTTTTCGGCGCGGGAGATCGACACGGCGGAGGACGAAACGACGTCCACCTCCAGACCAGCCAGAGAAAGGATGACCCGATTGACCAAGCCAGGGGGTGTGGGAACGACGAAACCACGCTCCCCATCCCGCGTGCGCACCCCTGACTGGTAGTGCACCTCAAATGCTACCAGGCCTGTTTTCTCGGCCACCAACGCGTGAAAACGCCGCTCCCCATCCTGCATCTGCACGACCCGTCCGAAATCCGTTGGCTGTTCCACTCGGGTGAGCACTGCGGGTTGCTGAAGAAATGGCAGGCTTTGTCCCTGGGTCGCGTTCCACCGTACTTTCACGACACCCAACACAAAATCATCTTCCACCCTGACATTCTGAATGACGGATTCGGCCAGGGCGTTGGTGCGTGTTGTGGGTGCCTCGGAAGTGTGGGTCTGCGCACTTCCCGAGAGGC
>CANLCA010000154.1 GCA_947487925.1 Verrucomicrobiales bacterium
CAGTGATTCCAGGTAAGCCAGCAGGTCTGCCGCCTCTTGCGCGGTCAACCCTTGCAGCAGCTGCTCGGGCATCAAGGATAATTGCAAGCCCTGGACTTCCTTCACGTCCGTGGCGGCAACCCGAACATCAACCCCGTCGACCGTCCTCACGATCATTTCATCCGGAGATCGTTTTACGAAAAAACCCGTGTAACTTCTGTCATTCCTTGCCTCCACGTTGAAGCCCGCAAAATTTGCATCGATGATCTTGGAGGGTTCGAGGATCTGCTGGAGCAACTGTTCGCGAACATACTTCTTTCCTATCAAAGACAAGTCAGGACCAAAATCTCGACCCTCTCCATTCAGGCGATGGCAGACTTTGCATTGGACACGCCCCTCCGCAGAGAACATCTCGCGACCTCGGAGGGCATCCCCTTTGATCGACAGAATCTCCGAAGGCCGCACATCCACGCCAAGCGTTTGAACCCGTTTGGAATCGGGCAAATACTTCTCAAACAAATCCTTCACGCGCACGTCGGAAAGTGTTTCAACACGCCTCAAAATGGCACCCGCCACCGCGGTGGACAATTGCCCTCCATCCATCGCTCGCAACAACCGCAAGGCGCCACTCGCATTGGACAGCAATCGAGATGCCGCAAGTTCCCATTCATTGGAGGAGAGACCGAGTGTCTTCACCCGGTCCACGTCCTGTCGAAATGACAAGGCCACCGAGCCTGGGACGGCCTTGTCCAAGCCGAGAATCCAGTCGTGTATCAAACCCACAGCGCGCGGGTCAACCTCGCTGGATCCAATATGAGGCATCCGGCCCCGACCCAGTTTGGAAACCCTATAATAAAGCACCGACGCATAAGGGTCCCCCGGCTTCACAATGGCCGCGTCCAAAAGACCGAAATCTCCTTGCATCGGTTTTGCTCCCAGCAAATTAGCCTTATCCAGCTCCATGTCATAAACCAGATAAGCACGAACAGACGCTCCTGCGCCGTCGCGATGGCAATGTGAACAGTTCGAATGTAGATAAGACCGCGCCCGGTCGTTCAGACTTACTGAGACATCGAACGGATCCGGGAGCCTCGCGCCTGGGGCGTCCGGCTTCAAGCCAGGGGGAACCACCGCCAATGCAGCAAGGCGCTGTAACTGATTCGTGCCCTGCTCCAAACGGTTCAATTGACCCATGTTGAACGACAAGACAGTCCCAGACCAAGGATTGTGACATCGCGAACATTCCGCCCTCCCCGCATATCGCCAACGTTGGGTATGCTTCCGAACCGCCGCATGCGAATCCTCCACGCCAATCTCGATCTCTTCCCCGCCCCCCGGCACGAGTTCCGCATCGGTTTGTGCCTCGTTCCATTTGTAGGTGTAACCGTTCCATAATCGACCATCATAATGCAGCAGCTGAGTCTCCACTCTCCGAAGTGTTTCAGGTTTTCCGCGGTTGATCGCCAGTGATAGCGTCTTCAACAACACCGTGTCCTTAGGGTAAACCCAACCCCCTCCCGAATTGTTCGTGATCGTTTCAGAGCCCGGCAACGCAACCCATCTCTGCGCGATCGCGTGGTCAGACCAAAGCTCCGAATTAACCGAATAAGCGACCACGCCAAGGGCTGGTCGTTGAAAGGGTACCGAGTCAAAAATCCCGGTCTCTGAGAGCTTGACCGGAAATGCAGTGGACTGGGCGCGTTGAGTGTTGCGCTCGAGTTCGTAAATCCCGCCCCCATAGTCTAGCACAAAGAGCTCGCCCGTCGCCTCCTCTGAAAAACAAATGATCTGCAACGTGGTATGAGCGAGCTCCTGATTATCAAAAGTCCCTCGCCCATTTGGCCGCAAAGCCCAGATCTTGCCGGTTGCAAAATCGCCGTAAACATAGGCCCCCACGAGATCAGGAAATTTTCTTCCCCGGTAGACAAAGCCCCCTGTAATCGAGGAAGCCTCAGAATGGGGCAGATAAAACGCCGGGGGCAGAATTACCCCAGGCCCAGGCTTTCCGTCCGGCTTTACTGATTGAGGCCCCTCCATCACACTCCAACCGTAATTCCCTCCTTTCTGTGTCTTATAAATGAGTTCCCAAAGCTCCCAACCCACATCGCCCACCCACAAATCCCCGGTCCCCCGGTCAAAACTCATCTTCCAAGGATTGCGAAATCCAAATGCCCAGATCTCCCCTTTGGCGCCAGGGATTTTGACAAAGGGATTATCCGCAGGCACCGCGTAGTCCCGCCCATTCTCAACGCGATCAACACGGATCCTTAAAATGCAACTGCTGTAATCATCCACTCCCTGCCCTGTGTTCAGTTGATCCGGGGGCGAAGGTCCTGCGGAATCACCGGTCGATATATAGAGGCACCCATCCGGACCAAATTTCAGGGAGCCCCCGTTGTGGCCTCCTGAGACCCACCTAAAAATGACCTTCTGCGTGGTAGGATCCAATTTGAATCCGGCACCCTCCGACACTTTGAATCGTGTCACGTGAGACCCGTCCGGCAACCCCGCTTTCCGCGCATAACTCACGTAGACAAACCGGTTGTCCGCGTAGCCGGGATCAAAGGCAATGCTGTATGTTTGGTCCAGGTCCGGCCAAAGGGCCTTCAGGTCCAGTGCCAGTTCAGCAGACCCGCCTTGGTCATCGAAACTAAATATCTTCCCATCCAACTGCACCACGATGTGTCGCAGCCTTCCCGGCTCCGCGGCTAACTCGGTCGGCTCCTTGAACTGCAGCGAGGGAAAGGCGCGCCTCGTCACATAACGAGCCGGCGGTTCGGGTGAACCAGAAACCTTGGATGTCGTCCAAGGCGCGCGCTTAGAAGACGTCGCCGCCAAGAGTTGAAAGAGCCCGGGAAGCCCTAGGAGGAAAGCCCCCATCCAACACCATCCCCACGCCGATGTGCATCGGGGCGCTCGACCCAAAATCATACCGGAGAGATTCATGGACCCGAGATTCTAAACAACCCAATCCCGGATGGCCAGCAGACCTTTCAAAGCCCCTTCGGACTCCCCATTCAACGATCCATTTTCCAGTCGGCAGCAACCATTGCTTTATACCCGCCCGCCAAAGAAAAGACGTTCTGGTAACCCATCTTCTGAGCGGCATCCGCGGAGAGAGCCGAACGAAATCCGCCCCCACAGTAAAGGATCAACTCCCGATCCCGCTCCGGAAACGTTTTTTCGATGTCACGCTCGAGGATGCCTTTCCCCAAATGAACGGCTCCGATCGCGTGCCCCGCCTGCCATTCGCCGTCCTCCCGGACATCGATCAGTACCGCCCTGGGATTGGCCGCCAACCGGACCCGGACCTGCTCGATTGTGATCTCCTTCACCCTAGATTTGGCGTCATTCACCAGGTTCAAAAATCCGTTTCCATGTTCCATAAAGAGTCTATTGTTTTCTTCAATGCCGTCCCCGCACTCGTCTCCAATGTCCCACCTTTGATGCCCAGCGTCTAGTTTGCAGACTTGACCCTTGGTGTCCATCAAGCAACTTACTCCCATGACGGCACAAACACCGAAACGAGTCCGGCTCTTCGTCAAACCCTATTGCGGTTGGTGCCATGAGGCTCAAGACTGGCTCGAGGCAAGGGAAATCCCGCACGAGATCATCGACGTCACGGCCAGCGCGTCCGCCTGGAATGAGATGAAAACTCTCTCACGACAAACCTCTGCGCCCGTGATCGAAGTGGACGGCGAAGTCCTGGCCGACTTCGGTGTGGACGAGTTGGAATCGTTCTGGAAACAACTCCCTTAACCGCACCATGAATCCATCAGTTGGCTTGGCTAAGGGGGTTCCGTCGTCTAGAGGCATGAACGCCAAGGTGGAAAGGATTTCGGTCCGTTCTTTTTCTAGCCACCAAAGGGTGACAGTGAGGACATTTTCTGTAATTCACCTGTTCTTCACGCCTTGGCTCTTTGGCGGCTTTGCCTTCAACCTTGCCGGGTAGTTTTGGCTCTGATCATGGACTTTGTTGCTCTCCTGAGACAAGTCCCTGGGAAAAAGTGCGTGGTTCGCGACAACCCCTAGAACAACAAGCTGTTTCAAATCATGCTTCCGTTTTGCGCGCATCCCATTAGCTTTCTCTCCAATGCGAATTTTATCGGGCATTCAGCCGTCGGGCGCGCTCCATCTGGGAAACTTCTTCGGCATGATGAAACCCGCGATCGAACTTCAGGATCGCGGCGAAGCCTATTACTTCATCGCCAACTATCACTCGATGACGTCCCTGTTCGACCCTGCCCAGCGCCGGGCCAACACGCTGGATGTGGCCCTCGATTTCCTCGCGTGCGGGCTCGATCCTGTCAAATCGATCTTTTTTAAACAATCCGACGTTCCGGAAGTGACCGAATTGGCCTGGCTACTGACCACTCTGACACCCATGGGGTTGTTGGAACGTTGCCATAGTTTCAAGGACAAAGTAGCCAAAGGCATTTCCCCAAATCATGGACTCTTCGCCTACCCCGTTCTCATGGCTGCGGATATCCTGATTTATGATTCGAACATCGTCCCGGTGGGCCGGGATCAGAAACAACACGTGGAAGTCACCCGGGACATCGCCATCAAGTTCAACGAGACCTACGGAACCACTTTCGTCCTCCCGGAACCCCAAATCCGGGACGATACCGCCGCAGTCCCTGGCACGGATGGTCAAAAAATGAGCAAGAGCTACGGGAACACTATCGAGATCTTCGGAGACGAGAAGGTTATTCGGAAGAAGATCATGAGCTTAGTGATGGACAGCCGGACACCCGCGGAACCTAAGCCCGACGCCGAGCAAAACCTCGCGGTCAAACTGCTCAAATTAGTAGCCGCTCCCCAGGTTTTCACCGAGTTTGAAGACCGGCTCCGTGCCGGTGGTTTGGGCTACGGCGATCTCAAAAAGGCTCTTTTTGATCACTATTGGGCTTGTTTTGCCTCCGCTCGCGCCCGACGAGCCGAGCTCGCAGCCAATAGAGATCACGTGGAATCCATCCTCCTAGAAGGAGCATCCAGAGCTCGAATCCTCGCTCAACGCGTTCTCAAACGCGCGCGAAGAGCCGCGGGTATCGATTGACCTGAAGATCGGCGATGGAAGTGATCAATAGTCCATGACGCCGAATGAATTGCCTCATTCCACATCCATCCTCTCTCATCTGGGCCTTTGCTAATCTTCGCCAAGTCCGACTGCACTTTTAATGGTAACTTCTTTATTTACAATTTGTTACACGCCAATATAAAGACCCAACTCTCACGCTTCATTGACCTCCGATTTTGGGAGTGAACTGCTCCAAACTTTCCCTCCAAATCAGCCGACCTGGCACGATGGTAGGAGCTGCGCACTCACTCAAGCTCACCGTTGACTGGTTGATGCCCCGCCCCCCCGCCTGAATAAGCCAACCAAGCCCCGAGTCAAACTGGCTAGATCTGAGAATCGTTAATGATGTGGATGAGCTGGGGTTTTGATTCAAATGAATAAACTGAACTATGATCCCGCTTGATCCCGTTCCTAATTGATGCGAATGATCTTTGAGTTCACTTCGTCAACAACCCAACACTTTACGAGGAAATTTCCTCATACCGGCATGAATGTCTCTCTTGGCATCGCCCGAAAAACCGCCTTCACATTCGCAGCGGCAGCTTTGGTCATCGCTTGCGACACAGAGAAGGCGGAAGTCAAAAGAACAGTGGCGCAACCCGCGACCGTCAGTAACAACGTTGCGGTAGCGACCAATGGGGTCGTCGCGACGAACAAGCTGGTGACGACCGCGGCGCCCACAAACCAACCCGCTGCCCAACCGGTGCGGACCGGCCCCCTGATCATCTCACCCGCATTAGCCGAGATCATCAAACTCGCCCAAGCAGGAGTCGGCGAGCAGGTGTTGTTAACCTACATCGAAAATTCACCTCTCAGTTATAAGCCGAGCGCGGACGAAATAGTCTATCTCACCGACCTGGGCGTCTCGGAGCAAGTCATCACAACCCTCATGAAGGGGGGCGCCCCGCTCCAGGAACGGGTGGCGGGATTGAAACAGGCGCAGCCCGACTCAGCGCAGCCAGCATCACCTGAAGCCAGCCCGCAAGGACAACCGGGATTGGCGGAGCTTCCCGTGACGAACGCCCCTCAAGGCCCACCCCTCACCGCCACCCAACCCGAGGCGCCACAACAACCACAATACATCGTCGCCCAACCGGTAGGGGGCCAGCCTAATTACCAGCAAGCGCCGGCCCCGACCGCCAACGTCACCTACGTGACCCAGCCTCCGGCGGTGTCTTACAACTATTTCTATGAATCCCTATCACCCTATGGTTCGTGGGTTGATTACCCGGGGTATGGCTACTGCTGGCAACCCTCCGTAACGGTGATTGATTCTGGTTGGCGGCCGTATCACAACCGAGGGCGATGGCTCTACACCGACTCCGGTTGGTATTGGCAGTCCGATTATTCCTGGGGTTGGGCTCCCTTCCATTACGGCCGCTGGGTAAATACTCACAACTGCGGGTGGCTTTGGTCGCCCGACACAGTCTGGGCGCCCGCCTGGGTTTCCTGGAGACAATCCCGAGATCATTGCGGATGGGCCCCACTTCCGCCAGGTGCAACCTTTGTTGCCGGGGTAGGTTTCCATTACCGAGGTGCACGAGTCGGTGTCGGGTTCAGCTTTGGTTTGCGCGATGAGCACTACACGTTTATACACGGAGGTCGACTCACCCACCGAACCCCTTGGGCCCATTACGAGCCCGCCGCCAAGAACACTTCGATCATCAAGGACTCCACGGTCGTGAACAATTATATCGTGGGCAACAACAACACCATCATTAATGGCGGCATAGACC
>CANLCA010000155.1 GCA_947487925.1 Verrucomicrobiales bacterium
CGCGGTTTTTGGCAGGCATTATTATGGATTTGACTCGGACGGCTTACGGGACGTGGAGTGGGGGGCGTTTCATGCATTTTGGCGAACCGATCGATGACGATCGGTTCCTGAGGGTTGTTCGGCAAGCGTACGACTCTGGGATTCGGACCTTCATGACGGCCGATGTGTACGGAAGCGGCGCGGCCGACGAGATGTTGGGACGCGCCCTTGAGGGCTTGCCTCGGGATCAATACTGCCTGGTTTCAGCCATTGGGCACGATTTTTACGGGGGGCGTCGCGATGGATCGAAGGGATTTCCGCGCTTCACAACTCCGGGGTTGCGCTCGCCCTCCGACTATTCAGCTTACCTCAGGATGGCCACTGAAAAATCCTTGGAACGTTGCAGGACTGATCATTTTGATGCGGTGCTCCTCCACAATCCCGATTCCACGGGCTACTCGAGTGATATCGTCTGGAAGGGAATGCTGGCGTTGAAAGAGGCTCGGCTCACGCAGTTGTTGGGCATCGCGCCTGGTCCCGCGAATGGCTTCGCGTTGGATCTCATTCTGAGCTTCGAACGGTTCGCCGGGCTCATCGACTGGGGTATGATCATTCTGAATCCGCTGGAGCCATGGCCGGGTCGGTTGTGCCTGGAGGCAGCTAAGAAGCACGGCGTCAAACTGATCACCCGCGTGGTGGACTATGGCGGGGTCTTCCACGATGATGTGAAACCAGGGCACAAGTTCGGTTCCCATGACCACCGCGCGTTTCGCCCCGCCGGCTGGGTGGAGGCTGGATCTGCCAAGGCCGAGCGCATGCGTCCAATTGCCCAAAAACATGGCCTGACCATGCTTCAGTTGGCGTGCCTTTGGAACTTGTCCCAACCCGCCGTGGAAAGTGTGATTCCAACCCTGATCCAGGAGACAACCGTGAGTGGAAAGCCCATCGAGGACAAAGTCGCCGAATTGGCGGCTTTGCCCAATACGCGGTTAACCGAGTCTGAGTGCGCCGAAATATTTGAGATTGGGAACAACCAGGGTTGCATGCATCTGAAGGGAGGAAGCTCGGCGCATCAAGGCCAAGAACTACCGGATCAATGGGGCTTGAACGCAGATCTAGAAGCGGTTGCCCGGCGTTGGGGAATTGAGCCGACAAAGGATCTGGTCTGCCTTCACCCTTGATCCGTGTCGTCGCCGGCGGGATCGCCGTGGTTGGTTTGCGAATAGTCGGCGCAGAGACCTCGACGGCTTTGCTTGGCGAATTCGATCATGATCCGGACTGCGTCGCCCGCGCATTGGGACTCCGCGAGTTCGATTCTCTGTTTCAGAGATGAGCGTTTGTGCCCCCGTTGGAGCAGTCGGTAGGCAAGCTTCAATGCGAGACGGTCCTCCGACGAAAAGCCGGCGCGTCGCAACCCGACGATGTTGAGTCCACACGTTGCGTTCTGGCCCCGAGCGATGGTGAACGGAAGGAGGTCCTTGCTGATCGCCGAACCGCCTTGCATCAGGGCCAGGGTGCCCACTCTCACGAATTGGTGAATCAGGCAGTTGCCCGAGATGAACGCCCGGTCCCCGAGGCTCACATGCCCGGCAATCAGAGCGCCGTTGGCAAGAATCACGTGGTCTCCGACCACCGCGTTGTGTCCCACATGGCTGTTGGCCATGAAAAAATTATGAGACCCAACCACAGTGTCTTCCTTCATGGAATTGGAACGGTGGAGGGTGGTATACTCCCGAAACACATTGTGATCCCCTATTATCAGCCGGGTCGGTTCTCCTTGATACCTCAGGTCCTGAGGCGCATCCCCAATCACGCAACCCGTGTGAAATCGATTCCCCTTCCCGATGCGAGTGTGACCAGTGATGTGCACGTGTGGGCCGACGACGCAGCCCGCGTCAAGACTCACGTCTCCGTCGATGATGGACAAGGGGCCGATCTCGACGGAGACCTCGATTGACGCCCGGGGATCAATGATGGCGGATGGATGAATCATGGCGATTCCGTGCGGATGGGAGTCTAGCGAAATGTTGGATTTGGCGAAGCCGAAAATCCGCCATTTGTGAAAAGAGCTCTGACACTGAGCTTGGCGGTCTCGGGTTAGTAGAAATGGCCCAGTTCGCGAAGTGATGTGTAATCCCTTGTTGCTTCGGTGGTTTTCTTGCCCAGAATCACATGGTCCACCACTTCGATTTTTAGAAGCTGCCCGGCTCGGATGAGATCCCGGGTCACGCGGATGTCCGCCTCCGAAGGGCTTGAGTCGCCGCTGGGATGGTTGTGGACTAGGATGAGGCTCGAGGCGTTGGAGGCGATGGCGGTCTTGAACACTTCGCGAGGATGCACCACCACGGTATCCAAAGTGCCCTGAGCGATGCGTTCGACTCGGATGAGACGGCGGCGGCTGTTGAGCAGCACGATCTGGAATTGTTCGACCGAATAGTGGCGATTTTCTTCACGCAGCAGGTCCGCCACACGGTCGGGGGTGTCCATGAGAAGCGGCGCTGAGCTGACTTCCTGGACCATGCGCCGAGCCAGTGTGAGGGCGCTCTTGAGAGCAATCGCCTTGTCGCGCCCTACACCTTTGGTCCCGCGCAGTTCATCGACAGAGGCGCGTGCCAGTTCGCCCAGGGAACCGTAGCGTTTGAGGAGCGACTCAGCCACCTGAACGGCAGACGCTCCGGGAATGCCGGTGCGCAAAACAATGGCGAGAAGCTCCGCGTTTCGGAGAGCGTCCGGGCCCAGCATCGCCAAGCGTTCGCGCGGGCGATCCATCTGAGCCATATCCTTGATCCGCTGTGGACTGGTTCCCATGTTCGGGCCTCCTTGGCTTCGAATAGACGAATGTAAGCCATGGAAGCCAAGGTCTGGCAACGAAAAAAGGCCCCAGAGTTCTACTTTGTAGCCTCTGTTTTTTGCTTTTGAATCACGGTGAGGACTTTTCTGCAGGACAACTCGAGCAAAGGTGAAACCGGGTACGCGCGAGGGCCCGCAAAATTGTTCTTGAACGCCTCTTTACACAGCTGCGTGGCCCCTTCCACGTCGCCCTTGGAAAGCAGCGCCTCGATCATGTAATGAAAAACACGGCCAGGGGCCGAAGGTTCGATGGTGAAAGAATTGGGCCCATATTTTGCGGTGTCCGGATCTAGGGCCAACCGTCCAAATTCGAGGCACTGGGCATCATCATTTCGATCCCACGCCAGTTCTGACAGCCGGAGGCGGTAGACGCGCTGGTTGTTTGGGTCTACTTCGATGAGGTGATGCAGCGTTGTGCTGAGTGCTTCTGAGGGAGGTAAATAAAGTGTGGAACGTTGTCCCCGGTAAGTTTGCAGGAGGGACTGGCAGTACCATTTTAGCAACTCGGTCTGGTTGGTGGCCCCTGATAGGATGGAGTCGCGGAATGGCTTGAGATTCTCCACATTCAGTTCGGATTGGGCGTTGTTGTTGACCACGGAAGCGAGGAATTCGAGAGGCATTTTCGCGTCCGGTGCTTCCGCTCTCCAACGATGTAAATAGGAGCGGGCGATCGGACTTTCCGGAATGAAGTAGGAGTTAAAGAACAGAACCAACCCCTGCAGATCCAAGGGGTGAAGCGGCATGGATTTGGCGAATCGCGCCAGCAGTGTTCCGGCGCGCGGCGATGCGGATTCGACGTAGGAGGCCAGCAGGGAGCTTCCCACGCGCATAAAGAAAGCTTTTTGCGCGACATATTCGAGCGTTGGGTAAAGATCGCTTTGCATGGGCGTGCCGTCTGCCGTGATGAACGGCGCCCGTTGCTCCGAGATCACTTGCAGCGAAAGCAGTACCGGCAACCGAAAAATATCAATGCGTGCGAGATCCTTTTTTACGGCGGGCTCCTTGAACTTCGCCGCCATGTTTTCGAAGTCCGGCTGGATGACACCGGTCGAGCCGATCAGCACGAGATCGCCCGGAGCGGTCTGCCAGATGGTGCCGGTTTCGAAAACGGAAAAAAAAGTTGCCAGGATTGTGCGCAGGGCATCGTCGCTGATCTCGTACATATGCACCCATTGTGCCATGATGCCTCCGACCTTGAGTTTATCCTTGCAGTGTCCGAAGTGTTCACGACTGAACACACCGGCAACACCCGCCATCCACGGGTTGGAGGGTTCGCTGATGATCACATCATACGAACGGGGCGTGAGCTGAAGAAAGGATTTTGCATCATCCACATGGAGGTGCAGTCGTCGATCGTCCAATGCTTTGCCGTTAAACTCTTCGAAAATGCGGGCTGCCTGCGCCACTTCAGGGGAGATTTCCACGACGTCCAGATGGGACATCGAGGCATGCTGCAGGACGGCGCCACAGGTCATGCCGCTGCCGAGTCCTATGACCAATGCGGATGTGGCGTTGGTTTGGAGAAATAGCGGAATATGCCCGAGGAGAAGCTGAGTGGTCGCATCGCCACGGCTGCTGGCGTCTACTTTCCCGTTGACCCTCAGCAACATCTTCTCTTTGTTATCCTCGATATAACTTTGAACGCTGACGGTGGATCCGGCACCATCTTTGTAGTACCGGAGTTGATAAAGGTTGGCCTCTTTTTTGAACGCCTCGAGACTCGCCGGCGCCGAGCTTCGGAACAAGCCCATGCTGAAGGCGTGCTGCCATTCGTCGTCGAAGAGGAACCCGCTTATCACGACCGACATCGCGGCCGCGGCGGGCAGGGCGAGCCAGCGTCTTGGGTTTTGGAGGAACCATTCTTTGCGGAGGATGGCGATAGCGACGGAAGCATTCAGGGCGATACCCACGGCGAGCAGCCGAGCGAGGCCGAGGGCGGGCATCAGCCACAATCCTGAGACGGCGGCTCCGAGCACGGTGCCCGCGGTGTTCACGGCGAAGACTAGGCCCACCGAACGCCCGGTGTGGCCGAGTTGGGTCGTGGCGGCGCGGCTCGCTAGAGGAAGGGTCATTCCAAGACAGACCGTGGGAATGAACATCACAGCCAAGCACACTCCGATCTGCACAAACTGGTGGAGGAGATAGGCGTCCTCCTGGCGTCCCAGTAAACTGACAATTTTGATGAACCAATAAGGGATCTCATCATAAAAAAACATGGAGAAAAACAGCGAAACCGCCAGCGCCAGCTCGCACCAAGCAAAGGCTCTAAGGCTGTCTCCTATGGAACGCCAGCGCGAGACAATCTGGGCGCCGATCGCGATGCCCCCGATGAAAGTGACCAGCATGATGGAGAACGCATGGGTGCTGGAGCCGAGCGCAAGACAGAGCATCCGGTTCCAGGCCACTTCGTAAAGCATGGCTGCGAACCCAGACACGCCGATGCCCGCGAGGGCCAGGCGGTAATCGAAAGACGCTGAGATTGGCAAGGGGACTGGGTCCGGGTCTGTCACCAAGGATTGCGCTGCCTGTCCCGGAGAGGAACCAGCCATTCGCGGGGTTTCAAAACGACAAGCCAGAAAAGCGATGGCCGCAACAACGACGTTGATGACGCCGCTGAAGAGCAGCGTGAATGGCAGCCCAATGGAAGGGATCCACCAGAAATCAGCAACAACGCAACCCGCGACGGCCCCCAAACTGTTGGTGAAATAAAGGCTGGCGATTCGTCCCTGGAGTTCACCCAGGGATCGGGTCACGAGCTTTGCCAGGACGGGCAGTGTGCCTCCCATCAGCGTGGTCGGAATGAGGATCGAAACCCCGCTGAAAATGAATTTCAGAGCCAACAATCCTGCGTCCGACGCTGCCATGCGCCGGGCGAGACTCAGGTAGGCGTCGTGACAGAGTTCATAGTAAGAGGGAAAGGCGAACGCGCAGATAGCGATGCCCACTTCCAGCCAGGCGTAAAGAAGCAAGGGCCGTTGTGTTCGATCGGCCCATCGACCGAAAAGCCAACTGCCCAACGCCAAGCCTCCCATGAACGCAGTGAGGACCGCGACCACCGCATAGCTGGCGTGGCCGAGGAAAAGAGCCAGGTACCGAGCCCAGACGACTTGGTAGATGAGGCCGGAGATCCCGGAAAGGAACAGGCAGATAAGCGCGACAAGGTAAATTGGGGCTACGGACTTCTTCATGCGGCGGCAACGGGATTTTAGGGCGAGTGTAACCAGAGGCGTCGGAAGGACAACAAGGATTCATGTTGTGCTTCTAACTTTTCATTTTTGCAAATTTGACTTTGGCATCGAATTTGCAACAATGGTTCATGCTTGGTTGGCGTGGGTCGATACGTGAGCCTTAGAAATAAATCGATAACTGACCCCGCTCGGTTCACGCCGGGCATATCAGAACAGGAACAACAATCAGCCAGAAACGTCTTATGAAAATGACCATGCAACGCAGTCGGAAGATGGGTTTCACACTCGTCGAAATCATGATCGTAGTCGCCATCATCGGTCTTTTGGCCGCTATCGCGATTCCCAATTTTGTGAAGGCACGCACCACAGCGCAGACGAACGCCTGTATCGCCAACCTGAAGCAGATCCAAGGGGCCATCGAGCAATGGGCGTTGGAAAACAAAAAGGCGGCAGGCGCGGCGGTAGCCGTGACGGACATCTCTGGTGATGCCACCAAACACATCAAGGGAGCCATCAACACCGACATTAAGTGCCCCTCTGGCGGGACCTACGCCGCGACCACAGTGGATGCGGTTCCGACTTGCAGCACGGCCGGTACACACACCTTGTAAGTTGACTATTTAGCCATTCATCAATCTCTCGCGAGGACGCCCGGGGAAGCCCGGGCGTCCTATTTTCACATTTGACCCAAATCCTCGCCTAAGCGGCGGGACGAAAAAAAATCCGGGGGGGGTGCCTAGAGGGGGTATC
>CANLCA010000156.1 GCA_947487925.1 Verrucomicrobiales bacterium
ACAACACGGCATCCAGGCCGGGATGATACACGGCTCCGGGCACGTTTTGGGGCCGCCAGCGTTGCACCGGCAAAAGTGATGTCCAACGGTTGGTGGTTAAATCCAATTCCCAAAGGTCGTTGAGCTGGTGGAATTGTCCGTCGTAATCCGTTAAACCGGGAACGGGATTGCTTTGCTTGCCGCTGGCGTTTCCGCGGCCTCAAAACCAATTGTGCCTGAACGTCTTTTGGGATCGTCCAGAGTCGATATGAAGTGCCTACACCCAACAGGAGGCCTCTTCAACTCGCGGGCGCGGGCGACCTCGTTCCTTCAAAACCCCCGGGTAGCCGTTTGATTTGACTGGCCAAGCGGGGGATCGAGTCCTTACATTTCCTTTCTTATGTTTGACGGGATTCGCCAACAAATCGCTGAACGTTCGGAAAAGCTGGGCCAGTTACGGAGGTTTCTTTGACGTCGCCGGAGTACAGAAGCGTCTAGACGAGTTGGACGCAATCATGGCGGGTGATTCTTTCTGGACCAACCAGGACCGGGCCCAGGGGTTGATAGAGGAATCCAACCGGCTGCGCAGGAAGATTGACCCAATCCTCGAATCCGAGAAGCGCATTGAGCACTTCCTAGAGATGGCCGAACTGGGTGATTCGGAACCTGAAGCCGCCCAGATGACCCTTCAGCAGGAGATCGAGGCTGATCTGGCGGTGTTCTCCAAGGATCTCGACAACGTTGAGCTCAAGGTGCTGCTCGTGGGACCCCACGATCGGAACAACTGCATTTTCAGCATCAATGCCGGAGCCGGCGGGACGGAGTCGTGCGATTGGGCTAACATGTTGTTGCGAATGTATCAGCGGTGGTGCGAGCTGCGGGGCTGGGAAGTGGAGGTCACCGACGCCCTGGCCGGGGAGACCGCTGGGTTGAAGAGCGTGACTTTGATGATCCGTGGCGAGAACGCCTATGGATTTTGCAAAGCGGAGCGTGGCGTGCACCGGCTTGTGCGAATCTCCCCATTCGATTCCAACAAGCGACGGCACACGAGCTTTGCGAGCGTGGACGCGATCGCTGAAGTGGAAGAGGCGGGCGAGATTGTCATCCCTCCGGGCGAGTTGCAGGTCGACACTTTTCGGGCGGGTGGAAAAGGGGGACAGAATGTGAACAAGGTGGAGACAGCCGTGCGCATTACGCATTTGCCCACCGGCACGGTCGCCGCCTCGCAAGCACAGCGGTCCCAATTGCAAAATCGGGCGACGGCCATGAAATTGTTGTTGTCCAAGCTCTACGCGCAGCGGTTGGACGCTCAAAAGGCGGAGATGGAACGGTTTTATGGCGAGAAAGGCAGCGTCTCTTGGGGCAACCAGATCCGGAGCTATGTTTTCCAACCTTATCGCATGGTGAAGGATTTGCGAACAGGTGTCCAAACCAGCGATGTCCAGGGTGTGATGGATGGTGATTTGGATGCTTTTGTGAACGCCTGGCTCCGCGCGGGCGGGCCGATGAAACGGATGGCGGGAGTCAAGGATGAGGAGGATTAGGATCGAACTTCTGACCTAAGCCGATGAACATTCTGGACAGGATTATTGAGGAAAAGCGTCTTGAAGTCATGCGTCTTGCCCAGGGCGCAGTGGGCACGGATCAGCTTCGCGAGGCCTTGCGCCGGCGCGGCGGGGTGCGAGATTTTTTTAGGGCCCTGGAGTCTCCGCGTCAGGGGGATATTGGATTGATCGCCGAGATCAAGAAAGCTTCGCCTTCAGCGGGGGTGATCCGAGCGGACTTTGACCCGGTGCGCATCGCCCTGGCTTATGAGAAAGCGGGTGCTTCCTGCCTGTCTGTGTTGACGGATGAGAAGTTTTTTCAAGGTTCACTGAGTTTTTTAAAAGCCATCCGAACTGCCGTGGATCTGCCGCTTTTGAGGAAGGATTTCATCATTGATGAACGCCAGATTTTAGAGGCAGTGGAGTGGGGGGCTGACGCGATCTTGTTGATTGTGGCGATTTTGACCGACGCGCAGTTGGGGCATTTCCACCGGATAGCCTGCGAGGCGGGGTTGTCGGTGCTGGTTGAAGTGCATGACGCAACGGAACTTCACAGGGCTCTGGCGACGGGAGCGCGGTTGATCGGTGTCAACAACCGCGACCTTAAAACATTCAAGGTTTCCCTGGGGACGACGGAGGCATTGGCGGAGATCATGGCACTCCATTCATCAGGTCGGCCGGCGTCCATGCTTGTGGCCGAGAGTGGCATTCACACACGAGGCGATGTGGAGAGGTTGAAGCGCTGCGGCTCCGGGGCGATTCTGGTGGGTGAGTCCCTCATGCGCTCGGGCGATATTGAGAAGCAAGCCCGAGCCCTGCTGGGTTTGGCTTAGGAGCCGTCAATAAATAAAGTTTACAAGATCGCGCCGACATTTTTGTCGTGGACGAGACGCGAGCGAGGCGCATATCCCCTGTGATCTGCAACGAGTGAGCAACGAAGTCCATGGCCAAAAGGGCAAGCGAGGTTGCAAAGGTTATTAATTGACGGCTCCTTAGTTCCAGGTCATTCAAAGCTCTTACCCAGATGAGAACTCGGGTCAAAATTTGCGGGATTACAAATGAAACGGATGCCCGGATGGCGGTGGACGCCGGTGCCGACGCGCTCGGTTTTGTCTTTTTTGAAAAGAGCCCCCGTTGCGTGAGTGTGGACGCTGTGAAGAGGATCATTGAGGGACTGCCGCCATTTGTTTCCAAGGTTGGCGTGTTCGTGAATGCAACGCTGGTGCAGATTCAGGAGACGGTTGTTGAGTGCGGGTTGGATACGGTGCAACTTCACGGGGATGAGACTCCTGAGTTTGTGTCTGCGATCTCGTTTGCCAGGTGCTACAAGGCTTTTAGGATTCAGAGCGAAGAATCGTTGACCCAGCTGGGCGCATTCCGCACTTGTGCGTGGCTTCTGGACAGTTACGTGCCAGGACAGATGGGCGGCAGTGGGGAGGTGTTCAACTGGGAGTTTGCCAAGTCCGCTGTCCAGTTGGGCCGTCCGGTGATTCTGGCTGGAGGGTTACAGAGTGAAAATGTGGGCGGAGCGATTCGTCAAGTAAGGCCCTATGCGGTGGACGTCTCGAGCGGCGTGGAGGCGGCTCCGGGCCGCAAGGATCCGGACAAGGTCAGGCAGTTCGTCAGAGAGGCGATAAAAGGCTGGGCAACGGCTTAACGGTTTGATACAGGTACGGCATTCCTGGTTCGACAAGGGCGCAAGGGCTTCGTTTCGTGGCCCTTGTTTTGTCTTTGCCCGAAGGGCATTGTGACACTATGAATTCGCAGGCATCACAACGAAGATTAAACTTGGTTCCCGCCCTGGTTTTAGCCGCCGCGGTGTTCTGTTTTAGCGGTTGCCAAACCTCGGACTCCACCGTGAATAGGAGCGGTTCAAATAGGAGGTTTGAAATGACAAAGACGTTGTTTGGTAAAACTACGGAAGGTGTGGCGGTGGACATCTACACCCTGAAGAACAGCCATGGCATGGTCGCCCGAATCATGACGTACGGGGCGACCTTGACGGAGCTCCACGTGCCTGACAGGGATGGGAAAATGGCGGACGTGACCCTTGGTTTCGACAATTTGGAGGCTTATCTGAAAGGGCACCCCTTTTTCGGCTCCACGGCGGGGCGTGTGGCGAATAGGATCGCGAAAGGGCAATTCACGCTGAACCAGAAAAATTACACGCTGGCTGTGAACAACGGTCCCAACCATCTCCACGGAGGCGTGAAAGGTTTCGACAAGAGGGTTTGGAATGCCAGCACACGGGTCAGCGATGCTGGGGTGTCGGTGGACTTCACGTATCGCAGTCCGGACGGCGAGGAGGGCTATCCCGGAAATCTCGATGTGAAGGTGTCCTACACTCTCACGAACAAGGATGAGTTGCGCATCGATTACGAGGCCAAGACGGACGCGGACACCCCGGTGAACCTGACCAATCACGCCTATTTCAACCTCGCCGGGCCGACAGGGGAAACCATGTTGGGTCACGAACTTCAAATAGAGGCGGACCAATACACCCCCGTGGATGCGACAAGCATTCCGCTAGGCGATCACAAGCTGGTGAAGGGCACCGTGATGGACTTCACGAAACCGACCGTCATTGGTGCTCGCATCAACGACGTGGGAGGCGACCCAGGCGGTTACGATCACAACTACGTCCTGAACAAACCCGTCACGGGAGCGCTCAGCCTTGCCGCAAAAGTTTACGAACCCAGAAGCGGACGTGTGATGGAAGTCCTCACGACCGAACCGGGAGTGCAACTTTATACAGGGAATTTCCTTGATGGTTCGCTCACCGGAAAGTCCGGGCAGCGCTACGTCAAGCGTTACGGATTTTGTTTGGAATGCCAGCATTACCCGGATTCCATCAATCAGCCGAAGTTCCCCACCGTCGTGCTGAAACCGGGCCAGACCTACCGTCAAACGACCGTCCATCGGTTCAGCGTTCGGAAGAGCTGACCCCGGCGTGTGGTCGGGTCTTTGCGAGTTTAGACTTTCCGCAGCGGCCGCGCGTCGGCACCATGAACTTGTAGGAGCCGACGTAAGGAGGCTTTGAGATTCGAGGCGCCAAAACTGAGTCTCCTTACGTCGGTTCCAACAAGCCAGTTTATCGCTGCGCCACGCGGTTCACCATGTCCCTGATGGTGTTCACCACGAGATCCGGTTCTTCCCAGATAATCCCGTGATCGCTGCGTTCGGTGACGATATGGCGCGCTCCAGGAATCCTGGCGCTCCATCGTTTGTGCGCTGACAACCATTGCGGCCGAAGCCTGGGATCCATTTCGCCAAACGGACGCATGGCTGTAATGAGGGTGAGCGGGCATTTCGGGAGCGCGGCGGCGCGCGCCTGATCCAGCGACACGTAGGTGCAGGCGAATTCGTTTTGCTCCGCCTCGTCTCTTGGGCTTGGCCGGTTCACGTCAGGTCGATGCACTTTGAGCCAGTCGAACGTCTCCTCCTGGCTCGGATCGATCAGAACCAGGCCGCTCACTTCGCCCGGATAGAGGTCGGTGAAGACGCGTGTGTAAGGGCCTCCGAACGAATAGCCAACTAGCACGTAAGGCGGCTTCAGATTCGCTGCTTGTAACAAGCCATGGAGTTCCGTGGCGATGTGGCGTGCGTCACGCGGTGGCAGGCCGGGGTCCGATCCGCCTGTTCAACCGATCATGGCAGTGGCCCCGGAGGAGCGATGGATTTGTTTTGGTCAACCCTGTCCCTATGTGTCTTTTACGTTCTTTGCGGTTAAATGAACTCGCGGATAAAGCTTCAGTGTTCTTTGCTTCGATTCCTGCGTGAGAATCTTCGATCAAGTTGGTTTGCTTTTGACCACTTGTCATTTCAGTTGGTGAGTGACAGATTCAGGATATGGAAATCGTGTTTAGCATTACGCAGGAGGCTGACGGTGGTTTTGTGGCGGAGTGTTTGTCACATGACATCTTCACGCAAGGGGACAATTGGGAACAGTTGCGGAAGAATGTGCAAGAGGCGGTATCCGCCTACTTTTTCGATCAAGCCAAGCCCGCGCGCGTGAGGCTCCATTTGGTGCGAGATGAACTGCTGGTTGGAACATGAAATTGCCGCGTGACTTGAGCGGATTGGAACTTATCCGGCTGCTCACCAAAAACTACGGCTATCGTCGCCTCAATCAGGAAGGCAGCCACATTATTCTTCAGACCGAATCTCCACAGCATCATCGTATCGCCGTTCCCGATCACAATCCGCTACGCCTCGGAACTCTCAACGCGATCCTGAACTCTGTGTCCCGCGCCAAAGGCATCGGCAAGGACGAAATCTTGGGATCTTGATGAAGTGGATCGCATGTCAGACTCGCCTCCGGATGTGAGTTGAGCATTGGGAACACGTCCGAGTAGACGCGCGGAATCGGCCACAGGCTTTTTCGAATTGAGTTCACCCAAGGCTTGCGGCAACTTTGTTTTAGCTTCCCATAACCACGAATAAGAAAAAGAGCATGAAAATGAACTTTCCAGCCCTCCTCATAGCCACGGGCCTGGCGTTTGCGACCGCGCAGGCCGCGGACGTTGTGAAACCGTACACACTCAAGAAATGTTTCATGTCCGGGCACGATTTCGAGGACAAACCCGTTGAATTCGATTACCAGGGCCAGCACGTCAAGCTTTGCTGCAACGATTGCAAGGCGGATTTCGACAAGGAACCGGCCAAGTGGATGACGAAACTCGCCGCCGCGCTCCAGCCGTTTGAAAATGCGAACGTCGAGCGGTTTGAAAAGCTGCGCGCGGACAAAAAGAATGTGGTTTTGGATGTGCGCACCAAAAAGGAGTTCGACGACGGCCACATTCCGGGCGCGATCAATATCGACGTCAACGCGGCTGATTTTCAAAGCAAGGTTGCGAAGCTCGACAAGAGCAAGACCTATCTGGTGCATTGTGCCGGCGGAGTTCGCAGCGTCACGGCGTGCAAGAAGCTTGCGCCCACTGGGTTCGAGCGCCTGGTGAATCTTGAAGGCGGTTACAAAGCCTGGGAAAAAGCCGGGAACAAAGGGGAAAAATAGTTCCGTTCAACCACGGAGGCACGGAGAACACGGAGCGGGAAGCGGGAAAATCTAACCGCGGAAAAGGGACCGAAATGAAACCGAAAGGGGTAACTCACGGGATTCTGCCCGCGAATCACGCGAATTGACGCGAATTCAGAAAAACAATCCTAACAAAAAGGACGACATGTCGGTCGTTTCTCATATATTGGCCCCAGGCAGGCATCAGACTGGAACAGGAAGGC
>CANLCA010000157.1 GCA_947487925.1 Verrucomicrobiales bacterium
AATCTTCCCAAGGTCCTGGCGATGAAGTCGTTCTAAGTCGCTCCCCAGAGCTTCGAAGGAATGGCCTCTTTCCTCGTCATCAAGCCTCTCTCATCCAGGCTTTTGCAAATCTTCACACCGATCCACTGTCGGTTGGAGGGTGTTTTGCCCAAATTGAAATGAAAAGCCGGCAATCATAGTATCGTCTTGCATTGACGGCATGGAGTTTGTTACGGTCCCGCATTAGGTTTCCTCTATGGCAGCAATAGGTCGATTTCAAAAGGGCGACGAAATATTCTACGCGAAGGTCGTGGACGGCGAGTTATTTCGTCTGCAAGGCGACGTTTTTGGCTCTCCCTCTTACGACAAGAAGGCCATGCCATTGAAGGGAGTGAAGACGCTGGTACCCATTGTGCCTTCGAAGGTGATCGCCGTGGGCCTGAACTATGCGGATCACGCCCGGGAATCGGGCAAACCACTGCCGAAAGAGCCTTTATTCTGGCTGAAGGCCCCCACGTCACTGATCCCGGACGGCGCGAAAGTGGAGATTCCTTTTGCAGTCCATCGGACTGATTTTGAGGCGGAATTGGCGATTGTGATTGGCCGGCGGATGCGCAATGTGACATCTGCGGCGGCGGCGCGCTACATTTTTGGATACACGGCGTCTCAGGATATCAGCGATCGGACGATTCAAAACTCTGAGAGCCAGTGGGCCCGGTGCAAGTCTTTTGATACCTTCACTCCACTGGGGCCTTACGTGGAGACCAAGATCGACCCGCATGATCTCACGATCCAACTTTTCCAAAACGGCCAACTTCGGCAAAACTCGAACACGAGCCAACTCATCTTCAATTGCTACCAGCTAGTCAGTTTTATTTCCACGAACATGACCTTGCTGCCGGGTGACGTGATTTTGACCGGCACCCCGAGCGGTGTGGGTCCCATTGAATCGGGGGACCGCCTGGAGGTTCGGATTCAAGGATTGTCGCCGCTGGTGAACACCGTGAAATAACCTGATTTTCGACGGCGGTGTTCGGGCTGGACGGGCGGTTTCGCCCGTCACGGCGGAGTCGCTGGAGAAGATTCCACTTCTGTTTCCCCCCTCTTTTCACCTGAAGTATGCGTTGGACTCACGCTTTTTTACCCACATTACGGGAAACCCCCGCGGAGGCAGAGATCATATCCCACAAACTCCTGCTCCGGGCGGGCATCGTGCGCAAGCTCACCGGGGGCTTGTATACGTTCTTGCCCGCGGGAGTTCGCGTCCTGCGCAAGATCGAGGCCATTGTGAGGGAAGAAATGAATCGGGCAGGGGGATTGGAAGTCTTGATGCCAGCCTTGCAACCGCCGGAAATCTGGCAGAAAAGTGGCCGGTACGAAACGGCTTCGGAGGTCTTTTTCAGAGTCAAAGATCGGGCGCGCAAGGAGTGGATTCTGGGGCCGACCCACGAAGAAGTCATCACCACCCTGGTCGCGGATGAACTGAATTCCTACAGGCAGTTTCCAAGGAATTTCTACCAAATACAGACCAAATTTCGCGACGAGATCCGTCCAAGGTTTGGGCTGATGCGGGCCAAAGAATTCATCATGAAGGACGCCTACAGCTTTGACAGCAGCGACGAAGCGGCGCAGGTCAGTTATCAAAAGATGTACGACGCCTACGCGAGAATTTTTAAGCGATGCGGCTTGAAAGCGATTCCAGTGGAGGCAGACACGGGGGTGATGGGTGGTAAGTTTTCCCATGAATTCATGGTGCCCGCGGAGTCCGGTGAGAACGAGGTCATCTATTCTGAAAGCGGTCGATATGCGGCCAATGTGGAAAAAGCCACATGCCGTCCATTTGAGGCGGTTGGCACCGAGGATGAGGCCTTGCTGACAATCGAAAAGTTTGCAACGCCTGGGGTGACCACTATTGACGATCTGACCCGGGAGCCCTACGGCGTGGCGGCCCTTAGGCAAATCAAAACTCTGGTTTATGTGGTGGAGGGCAAGACGGTCCTCATCCTGCTTAGAGGGGATCACAGCTTGAATGAGGCGAAACTGACGGGAAGCCTGGGGACCGCGAAGTTCCGACCCGCGACAGCGGAGGAGATTTTCGAACTGCTCAAAGCGCATCCCGGGAGCTTGGGGCCCGTCGGCGTGGGGCAGGTTCCCGTCTACGCGGATTTGGCCTTAAGAAATTGCCGGGGCATGACCACTGGGGCTAATGAAAATGGGTACCACCTTCGAAACATCGTGGTGGAGAGGGATTTGACCGTGAGTCAATGGGCTGACTTGCGGATCGTGAAAGCAGGGGATTTGTGTCCCGTGACAGGTGAACCCTTGAAAGTGCGGCGAGCGATTGAGGTGGGCCATGTTTTCAAGCTGGGAACCAAATACAGCCTGGCCTTAAACGCCCTGTTTTTGGACGAGTCCGGCAAGCAGCAACCTGCTGTGATGGGGTGCTACGGCATCGGGGTCACGCGCACCTTGCAAGCGGTGATTGAGCAGCGACACGACGTCGACGGCATCCTTTGGCCTGTGAGTATCGCACCGTACACTGTCTGCCTGACACCCCTCAGCCCGGACCCGGGTTCGGCGGTCAGTCAGGTCGCGGAGAAGCTTTACTCGGATCTCCTGGCGCGGGGAGTGGACGTTCTTTTGGACGACCGGAACGATCGTCCTGGCGTGAAATTCAAGGACGCGGATTTGATCGGATTTCCTATTCGTGTGGGTATTGGCGAAAAATCGCTGGCGCGCGGAGAGGTCGAAGTGAAACTGCGAGGAGGCGCGATGACGCTGGTCAAAACGGAGGCAGCGACCGATGTGGTGTTGGAGCTTTTGAGCCGCTGTCAGGAGGCACTCGATGTGCCTTGAAACGCACATTGTCCCTCCCTCTGGCTTGCACTAAATCTTCATCGGAATCGCCGCACTCGACCTATAATGGAACTGGTTTCGTGAAAACTATGAAAACACACTTTGGACTCAAAGAAAGCTCGCCAAAACACGGGGGCTTTACCCTCATCGAACTGTTGGTCGTCATCGCGATCATTGCGATTTTGGCAGGCATGTTACTGCCGGCGCTGGCGAAGGCCAAGACGAAAGCCCAGGGCATCCTGTGCATGAACAATGGCAAGCAAATGATGGTGGCGTTGCACATGTACACCTCGGACAGCGGTGAGTTGATGCCTCCCAACCCTGATGATGGGAATGTTGGAAACAACTGGCTTAGCGGCAGCATGGGCAACATGCAGGACGCAACGAATATCCTGCACTTGACCGATCCACGCTACGCGCGTTTGGCACCTTACACGGGTTCCAGTTATCAGATCTATCGTTGTCCCGCCGACAAGAGTACGGTCACGATCGGGGGCAGGAAGCTGCCGAGGGTCCGTAGTTTCGCGATGAGCCAGGCGGTTGGCACCAAAGAGGGCAGGGTCGCCGTAGATGGACCATGGCTGGACAACAACCACGGCCACGTGGCAAACAAGCCGTACCGAACCTATGGAAAGATGTCTGATGTCATCGATCCTTCCCCTTCAAAAGTCTGGGTCTTTCTCGACGAAGACGACAAGAGCATCAATGACGCAGGGTTTGCGGTGGGGATGAACGCGCCTGATTGGATCGATTGGCCTGCGACCTATCATAACAACGCCGGCGGCTTTGCTTTTGCGGATGGACACTCGGAAGTGCATAAGTGGATCAGTTCGGAGACCAAGGTTGGGGCTTCCGTTTCCAGGCGCTCTCCGAAGTCGGTGCAGGGCAAGATGGATTGGAAGTGGATCTCTGAGAGGACTTCCGCTCGATTCGACGGTGCGCCTATTCCGGCTGACAAGATTTAGATCCTGAGTCAGGTTCTGGCTCTCTTGGGTCCGGGGCTTTGCACTACCGTATCGATTACACGATACGGTAGTTTTTTTTATGTTTGAACTCTTGAAAACCGACGAGCGCACCCGGGCGCGGTTGGGCCGGTTGACCTTGAGTCGCGGGGTTGTGGAGACCCCTGTTTTCATGCCGGTCGGCACTCAAGCGAGCGTGAAGGCTTTGGATCCTCGTGAACTGGTTGAAATGGGTACGAAGATACTCTTGGGAAACACCTATCATCTGAGTATTCGTCCCGGGATGGACATCATCCGCGCCGCGGGAGGGTTGCATCGGTTTATGAATTGGCACTCCCCCATTTTGACCGACAGCGGAGGGTTTCAAGTGTTCAGCCTGGCAAAAATCAGAAAAGTGAAACCGCACGGGGTGGAGTTTCGATCGCATTTGGATGGATCGGCCCTGTTTTTGGGACCTAAGGAGGCGATGGAGATCCAGAAAGACTTGGGTTCGGATGTGGCGATGGTGTTCGACGAATGTCCGCCCCATGGTTGCCCTTTGGGGACGGTGCAGGGGGCTGTGGAGAGAACGCTACGCTGGGCTCTGGAATGTCGGGAACAACCACGCGCTGAAGGGCAGCAAGTTTTCGGGATCGTTCAAGGAGGCAGTCATGAGGGGTTACGCCGGAGTTGTGCCGAAAAGTTGGTGCAGATGGATTTTGACGGCTACGCCATTGGCGGAGTGAGCGTGGGCGAACCGGAATCTGAGATGATGAAGGCTGTCGAGATGACGGAGCCTTTCTTGCCGCCCGAAAAGCCCCGGTATGCGATGGGTTTGGGCACGCCTGCGCAATTGGTGGAACTGGTGGCGCGGGGAGTGGACATGTTTGACTGTGTGCTGCCAACGAGAGTCGCGCGAAACGGCACCGCCTTCACCACTTTGGGAACGGTCAGTATCAAAGGAGGTTTTAACAAGAGGGATTTCAAGCCGATCGAGGAAGGTTGCGAGTGTTATGCTTGCCAGCATTTTTCCCGCGCCTACCTGCGTCACCTGCTGAATGTGAACGAGATCCTTGGCTTACGCATGCTCAGCGTGCACAATTCCCACTTCTACTTAAAGGTGATGTCGGACATACGAAAGTCACTTGCCGAAGGCACTTTTGCGCAGTTTCGAGATGATTTTGTGGCTCGTTACGTGCCGACTCGCAGGGTTTTGGAGGGCAGGATTTCGAGTGCGCAGGGATCGGTGAAGCCGTGAGCCGCCAAAAAACTTCTCGAAAACGGGTATTCCCGCGCTTTTTTGCCCCTTGAAAGCAGATTGCGCACCAAAACGCTTGCCAAAGCTGACTTCATCCATAGATTTGACCCCTTACTAAAATGGTCATTACCGACTCGATTTTGTCGCCGCTGTTTTTTGCTATGGGCCCGCCTCCCCAATCTGGAGGAGGCAACCAACCCCCTGGTTGGGTGAACGTGGTGCCCATGGTGCTGATGATCGTGATTTTCTATTTCGTCCTCATCCGGCCGCAGCAAAAAAAAGCCAAGGAACACGATCTGTTATTGAAGGGGCTCAAGTCCGGGGATCGGATTGTGACGAGTTCCGGCATCGTCGGGATAGTGATTTCGGTCAAGGACAAGTCAGTTTCGATTCGGTCGGCGGATTCGAAGCTCGAGGTGACCAAGGCCTCCGTGACGGAGGTCATTGAACGCGCAGCAGGCGTCGCGAACGAGGCTTGATCTGTTGAGTGCGGGGAGGGGTGCCGTATCGATAAGGCGAGTTTTAGAGGATTTCCTGAGAGATAGAATTGAAGGTATATGAAGCGAAATAATCTGTGGAAGTGGCTCCTTGTTGGCTTTGTGGTGGCGTGGTCCTTGTTTGAGACATACCCGCCCACCTCCAAGGAATTGATTGGCGAATTTGAGGCTCGCGCGAAGAACACGGACGCCGACTTCAAGGCGATCATCCAAAGCGCACGCGATCTGGGAAAGACTTTTCCCGACCGGTCTTATGGGAATCTGCGAGTGGCGATTGGCACCAACAATGTGCTCAAATATTTCCCGTGGGTCGTTTTGAAGGACGGGGAAACGGACACCACCCGGGCCGTTTTGAATCGCGTTCAGAAGGAGGCGTCCGGGAAGATCAAATTGGGCCTGGACCTGCGCGGGGGAACATCCTTTTTGGTCGAGATGGACACCAAACAGCTTGAGACTGTGTCCACCAACTCCGTGGTCGGCTCTGACACGAAGGAGAGAGCATTGATCCAAGCCGTTGAGGTGCTTCGAAAGCGCGTGGATAAATTTGGCGTGTCCGAACCCGTCATCCAGCCAGCCGGGGAAAACCAGATCTTGATCCAGATGCCTGGGCTGTTGGAGAGCGAAAAACAAAGCGCGCGCAACCAGATCGAGAAAGCGGCGTTTCTGGAATTCCGGATGGTCCATCCCAACAGCGACGAATTGGTTAATCAGGGATTGAGCGAGCCCGGGTATGAGCTGCTCTATGAGAAGCAGAAGGGTAAGGATGGGCGGGTCCGTTCTTCGGGAGTCCTTGTTCGAAAAAAAGCGGAGAAGGGTTTGACCGGGAAGTACGTCAAGAACGCCGGAGTCATCCCCAATTACATCACCGGAGCCCCCGAAATCCACATGGCGTTCGACTCGGAAGGCGCCCGGATTTTTGCTGAGTTGACGCGTGAGAATGTGGGCCGTCGGCTGGCGATTGTTCTGGACGGCGAACTCTATTCAGCGCCGAACATCAACGAAGAAATTCCCAGCGGCAGGGCCCAGATCAGCGGGAGCTTCGACTTGAAGGAGGCGTTCGAACTAGCGAATGTGCTGGAAAATCCGCTGGAGGCGCCCGTGAAGATCAAGGAGGAGCGAGGGGTAGATCCGTCGCTGGGCAAAGATTCGATCGCCAGCGGGGTCCGCTCGGCAATCATCGGCATGATC
>CANLCA010000158.1 GCA_947487925.1 Verrucomicrobiales bacterium
CGCCGCGCAATGTCGGTCTGGATTCGGTCATCTCATGGTCCTCGCGTTTCACCAATTCGCCGTCTGAATTCAACACACAGTAACTAAACACCCTGGCCCCATACTGATGCAGGACGTGCAGGCGGCTCTCCGAATCAATCTGGCGCTCCGGATTCCCAAAGGAAACAAGATTCCCGATCGGAAAAACGCGGTAAACGAACCTGCCAGACGTGTCGGTGAGACGGAAATACAATCGGGTGACCTTGGGCTGGCTCGAACGCAGGAGAGCATACTTTCGCACCTCAGGGGCGGCCCCATCCTTTCCGCTCCCGGGAACACCAAATTCCTCTTCCCAAATCACGCTTCCGGTCATGATGTCAAAATCTTTGGGGGTACTCTGGAAGCTTTGGTCCCACCCAGGAATCCGAACATTCGCGATAACTCGGTAGCGTGCTGGCTTGCTCAAATCATAATACGGAGCCAAATCGATGCGGCGGGTACCCACTTCCGACGTTTTCACCGTAAACGGCGTCTTCACAGGAACCTCCTCGAGCTTCGGAACGATAAACCCATCCCTTGCCTGGACACCAAATTTCAGCCACTCATCATCCTCGCCCAGCTTGATGTCTTGACCGGAAAAATTTGTCACACGAACTGCGAGCTTTATCTGCTCATGTGGCAAAAATGTGACCTGATCCATCACCAACTCCACGCGGACCTGGGCGCGAGCGCAGAAAAGCCCAAGCCCAGACAGCAGCACCAAAAATAATCGCTTCATAGAGACACTTCGACAGTTGGACAAAGAAATGTATTCGTCCGATCGGAGTATACAGCCTTTTACCCCCTAGTCACAGAAGAATTCACAGGGGCACCGGCGGCTCTGGTCGTCAGATTTTCACATTTGCAATTTCCGGACTCTTGCGTAGCGTTTGCGCACTAAAATGTGAGGACATGCCGAGTGTATTCATAAAAACTTACGGTTGCCAGATGAATGAGCGCGATTCAGAAGCTGTCGCTGCTCAATTGGTGGCCAAGGGATATGAGCTCGCGTCCAGCGAAACCGGGGCTGATGTGATCCTGCTCAACACGTGTAGCGTCCGTGATATGGCTGAGCAAAAAGCCATCGGGAAAATGCGCACCCTCATGACCGAAGTTCGCGCTCGCCGTCCCGAAGTCATTCTGGGATTTATGGGATGCATGGCTCAGAGCAGAGGCCGTGAGCTCATTGATCAATTGCCCGATGTCGACCTCGTCATCGGCACTCAAAAGTTCCATCGCACCGCGGAACACCTCGATGCCATCTTTTCGGGGAGGCTTGAAAAGGTCGTGGACACGGACGAGGAAAAGGGAAGCGAAGGGAGCATTCGGGAACACCTCCTCCGTGGGGCTGGAGCCTCGAGGTCGGTGACCGCCTTCGTGAGCATCATGCAGGGTTGCAATCAGCATTGCACCTTCTGCATCGTGCCCTTCACGAGGGGCGAGGAACGGAGTCGATCCATCCAAGATATCGTCAGCGAATGCCGAGAACTGGCATCCCAGGGAGTCCGCGAGATCACCCTGCTTGGACAGATCGTCACCAGTTACGGAAAGAGAAATGTCGGTTCGCTTAATGGCATTTCGGCCTTTGTGCAACTCATCGAAGCGGTCCACGCGGTCGATGGGATCGATCGTATCCGCTTCACCTCGCCTCACCCAAAGGGGTATGGGGATGACCTCATCGAAGCTTACGCTCGCCTTCCTAAACTCTGCGAAAGCGCTCACCTCCCGGTCCAGAGTGGATGCGATCGCATTCTCAAGCTCATGCACCGGGGATATGACCGCCAGCGGTTTGAGGGTATCGTTGAAAAACTGCGCAAGACCTGCCCAACAATCGGTGTTAGCACGGACTTGATCGTGGGTTTTCCAGGCGAGACGGAGGAGGACTTCGACGCCACTCTGTCCCTTGTGCGAGGGCTCGAGTTTGACAACGCATTTTTGTTCAAATACTCGCCACGCAGGGGAACTCCCGCGGCGGAACTCCCCGATCAAGTTCCCCAGACGGTGATTGAACAACGGCACGCTTTCCTTCTTCAAACGGTAAACCAGATCATTGCACGGAAGTATCAAGCCGATGTTGGATCCACCGTGCAGATTCTCGTGGAGGGCCCGAGCAGGAGGAACACTGCCCGCCTAGAAGGACGAACTCGAACCAACAAAATCGTGGTGTTTGAAGGCTCGCCGCGGCACGTTGGCGAACTCATGGATGTGCGCATTCTGCGCGCTGGCAATTTCACACTGTATGGCGACCCTGCCATCGTCAATCTCAACGGAACATGAAATTCTCTACCCTATCGGTTCTTATCGGACTCACCTTCGCCCTGGTTCAGGTGCGGGGCTTAGCCAATCCGGAAGCATTTAAGAAAACCCTACTCGCATTCCCCCGATCCCTTCCTTGGGGCTACTCGCTGGTGGCTTTGGGCACACTTTGGTTCTTGAGCAATTTGAGCAACGAACGCATTTCGGATTTCGAACCCTACAAGAAATTCATGCTCGCCGGTTTCGCCGGCATTGGCATCGCCACCTGCGTGTTCGTTAAGGACTTCCTAGCGGCTCGCGGCTTGGCGATCGTGATGCTTTTATTGGCCAAGTTAACCGTCGACAGCGCTCGCTGGATTGAAACCGACTGGCGTCTGGTCGTTGTGACGTGGGCTTACATCTGGATCCTGGCAGGGATGTGGATCACAATTTCTCCGTGGCGCCTCCGTGACTGGTTCGACTGGATCACCCAAACGCCCGCCCGCATTAAAACTGGCTGTGCGCTGCGGCTGACGTTCGGTCTTCTCGTGGCATTCCTCGGTTTGTTTTTATTTTGAGCCCAATCCTCCCCTTGCATTCTCTAAATGCCGGATCCATGGCACACGGTTTAACCCAGGAGTTTTCGAGAATTCTTGTCGCGCGCGGAGGCGCGATTGGTGATTTCATCCTGACGCTTCCTGTGTTTCAAGCCCTCCGGCTCAGATACCCTTCGTGCTTCATCGAAGTTTTAGGCTATCCTCACATTGCCTCTCTAGCAACCCTCGACCGTCACGTGGACCGTATTTCCCGGATAGAGTCCCTCGCATTTACTCCGTTATTCACACCCGCGGTTGAAATCTCACAGCTCACTCGTGATTATTTTTCGAGCTTCGACCTCATCATTTCCTACATCCACGACTCGGACGGTTATTTCCAAAAACGAGTGTCCGAAATATCTTCGGCAAAGTTTTTGACTGGGCCAGGAAGACCCAACCAAACATCCACCAGCCACGCCACGGAAGTTTTGTTGAGGCCGCTTCAGGAGATCGGCCTGTTCACCACCGACCATGAGCCGCGCCTCTTGAGGAATCCCGCCCTTCAGGACGCTTCCGTGGCTCAGACATCAGAACTCGACGCAGCGCTTCCATCCGGCCTTGTCGCGCGCTCGGCCCCGGCCGCCAAGTGGATGATCGCATGCCATCCAGGCAGCAGTCATTCAGCCAAGAATTGGCCCATCGAAAAATGGAGCGAACTCCTTTCCTGGCTCATCGAAGAATCTCCAGCTCGCTTGGTTGTCCTGGGGGGCGAGGCTGACGGGGCTCGAATCGAGAAGCTGAAAAAAGTGCTGCCTCCAGCCTGTTACGAGCTCTGGGAGAACTTGGCATTGACGGACTTGGCTCACCAGCTAAGACAATGCAGGGGCTTTGTCGGGCACGACTCGGGAATCAGCCATCTCGCCGCCGCCCTCGGCATCCCGACCACCGTGCTCTGGGGGGCCACCAACTCGGACGTCTGGCGGCCGATGGGTTCGCATGTCAGACTTGTTTTCGCCGAGGAAGGCCTGGAGAATCTGACGGTCGAAGCGGTCAGCGCCGAGGTAGGCCATCTATTCGATGATTTCGATCCCCACCGGGCAGTGATCTGACCCCAACACATCGGCTCGGATAAATGCCGACCGCAAGTGCGGCCTGAGGGCTTTGGAGATTAAAAAATAGTCGATCCGCCAACCCACATTCCGAGCTCTGGCGTTCGCCATGGGGCTCCACCATGTGTAGAATCCAGCACCGCGTTGAAATTCGCGGAAGCTGTCGAGAAATCCAGCCTTCAGAAGAGCGCTAAATCCATCACGTTCTTCCTGCGTAAACCCATGGTTCCGCACATTGGCTTTGGGGTTCGCCAGATCCAGTTCCGTGTGCGCCACGTTCAGGTCGCCGCAGAAGATCACCGGCTTGGACTTCTGCAACCTCTTCAAGTAGCCACGGAAATCCCGATCCCACTCCTGCCGGTAGGATAAGCGGGCGAGGTCACGCTGGGAATTGGGAACATAGGCGTTCACAAGATAGAATCTCTCGAACTCCAGTGTGAGCACTCGCCCCTCGGAATCGTGCCGGGCCACGTCGATCCCACGATGCACGCTCATTGGATTCCGCTTGGTGAAAATCACGGTTCCAGAGTAACCCTTCCGCTCAGCGCTATTCCAGAAAACGGCGTAGCTCGTGGGCCAAAGCACGGGCACATCGTTTGGAAGTGCTTTGGTCTCCTGCAAGCAGAGCACATCCGGATCCTCCTGGGTGAGGTAAGTGAGGAACGTTTTCCGCAGCGCGGCACGGAGCCCATTCACATTCCAGGAGATCAGTTTCATGGCGGGAACGGCTTCGGCACCCGCCTGAGCCTTCGCTGAAGATTAGAACGCGGTCTAAACAGAGGTGCCGCCCACCAAAGGATGATCTTTTGGCAGGAGTCGGCGGGGCCCCCAACGCATCAGGACGGCTTCCAGTTCATGAACGCGGATGGGCTTGGAGATGTAGTCATCCATCCCGGCTTCGAGGCATTTCTCACGATCCCCTTCCATGGCATTGCCGGTAACCGCGACCATCGTGGGTCTATCTGTCGGCCACCGTTCACATATTTTCCGAGCCGCCTCACAGCCATCCATCTCCGGCATTTGGACGTCCAGAAAAATGAGATCGAAAGGTCGAGCTTCCACAGCCTCGAGCACCTCGAGCCCGTTGGAAGCTACTTCAGCCCCATACCCCATCTTTTTCAAATACGCGCAGGCAACCTTTTGATTCACCAAGTTATCATCGGCCACCAAAATCTTCAGAGGCAGTCGTTCTCCAAGCTTCCGATCGAGTATCAACCCCTTCCCGGTTGGAGTAATCCGCTCGGAGTCACCGAGCGCGCGCTTCAGTGCGGTGAGCAGGTGTGCGCAACGGATGGGCTTGGAGACAAAAAGGGATAGGTCGAGATCCTGCACGTTGGGATCGCCTGGACGCAGCCGCACCGATGACAGAAGAATGATGGGCGTCGGTGCAGGGCCCAGTGCGGCACGCAGAATTCGGACCCTCCCAAAACCGTCTTCATCCAGAGCCTGCAAGTCAATCAACGCCACGTCCGCCTTGCCGCCGGATCGAAGCCAATCCAACGCTTCCTCCGTCTTGCCAAATTCGATCAGTCGGATCCCCCACCGTGCGGCATGCTGCGCGACAACCTGACGATTCGTCGAATTGTCCTCCAGCATCAACAGAGTTTTGCCCACCAGACGCTGCTCCGCCACTCGCCATTCAGGCGTTGGCTGGGCGACATCCACCCTGACCCGTATTGTGAAATGAAATGTCGAGCCTACCCCCTGCTCGCTCTCTACCCACATCGTGCCTCCCATCAATTCAGAAAGCCGCTTCGAAATCACTAACCCAAGCCCTGTGCCCCCAAAGTTGCGAGTTGTCGAGCTGTCCACTTGGCTGAAACTCTTGAACAACCGGTCCCGTCGGTTCACGGGTATGCCTATGCCCGTGTCACGGACAAGAAAATGCAAGGTCACCTGGTTGCCCTGCGCCGGGCCCTCCGCCTGGTCGCGATTCACCGTCAGGACCACTTCCCCGTGGTTCGTGAACTTCACCGCGTTGCCCAGCAGGTTGACCAGAATTTGGCGCAATCGTGTCACATCCCCCAACAGCCGATCAGGGACTGCCTCATCAAGGATATATGCCAGGTCGAGTTTCTTAGCCGTGGCATTGGGTGCAATCAGCTCCAGCGCTTCTTCGACGCATCGATGCAATTCCAGCGGATGCTCCTCCAGATCAATTCTCCCAGACTCGATTTTCGAAAAATCCAAAACGTCATTGACAATGGCCAGAAGCGCGTCGGCACTGCTTCGAACGGTGGTCAAGTAATCTGTTTGCTCCGGGGTCAACTCCGTGTCCAACATCAGGTTCGCCATGCCCAAAATACCGTTCATCGGTGTTCGCAATTCGTGGCTGATGTTCGCCAGAAAATCCGACTTCGCCCGAGTCGCATCCTCGAGCTTCTGATTCAAGGTTATCAGCACCGTGTTAGAATCGACCAACTGTTGCTGGCTCTCCCGTAAAGCCCGGTAGGCAGCGTCGCGCTGAAGTTGGATGGAATAGGCTCTCGAATGATATCGAATTCGAGCCAGCAACTCGACCCGATCCGGGAGCTTCACCAAATAGTCGTTAGCTCCCGCTGCAAAGGAGTCGCTCTTGGTGACAGGATCCTCCTTTGTCGACAACACAATGATCGGGATGTCGCGAGTTGCCGGATTGTTCCGATATTGCCGCACAAGCGAAAGTCCGTCGATGTTCGGCATCACCAAGTCCTGCAAAATAACCGTCGGCTGAATCCGGTTGGCCACACGCACCGCCTCTTCGGCGTTGGAGCAAAAATGGAAATCCAGCCGCGGAAGATTCGCAAGGTAGCGGCGTA
>CANLCA010000159.1 GCA_947487925.1 Verrucomicrobiales bacterium
CGCCGGCCTGAGTGTCCCCGAGAAAACCCAACTTCTTTTCGCCGAAACCAGCAAGGATGACATCTTCGTCAAGGAAGAGCAGATGATGCCCTTCATCCCCATCGTGCGTGTCAAAAGCGTCGAGGAAGGCATCCAAGCCGCAAAGATCGCCGAGCATAATTACAAGCACACCGCGATCATCCATTCGCACGATGTCGAGCACATGACCGCCATGGCCCGCGCGCTCGATACCACGCTGTTTGTGAAAAATGGCGCGTCCATGGCAGGCTTGGGCCTCGGGGGCGAAGGCTACCTCAGTTACTCGATTGCGACGCCGACCGGCGAAGGCGTGACGAATCCCAAAACATTCTGCCGTGTGCGGCGCTGTGTGATGGTGGACAATCTCAGAATCTATTGACGAAATCCTATCCTGATCGTGCGAGCTGCTGGGCCTAACCTAACCACGTCACGACCAAAACCATGTTACTCGCGCGCGTCGAAGGCAATCTAACCGCTACCCGCAAGCATCCAAGCTTCGAGGGCTGGCGCCTCGTCATCTGCCAGCCGATCAATAATGCGGGTGACCCGGAGGGCGCCCCGCAAGTGGCCATCGATTCCCACGGCGCCGGCATGCATCAGCGTGTGATCATTTCGTCGGACGGCGCAGCGGCCCGCAAGGCAGTGAAGGACCCGAAAAGTCCCGCCCGATGGCTTATCGTCGGGATCGTGGATGAAAAAGAACCTGGAGTTCCGGTATGAGCACCCCGCATCGCGCACCAAGCATCATGCATCAGCGGAGCCGTTCATGAGACTCGGAAGCGTCATAGGCCGAGTGACTCTCAGCAAGACCGTGCCTGCCCTGATCGGAGCGCGCTGGCTGATTGTGAGTCCGTTCACCCGCGGCCATTTCCAATCTGGATCTCAGACCCCTGCAGGCATTAGCAATGAGGCCAGCCCAGTGGTTTATGACAGCCTCGGCGCAGGCGTCGGGCAGACCATCGGCTTTGTGGAAGGCCGCGAGGCAGCCCAGCCGTTTGCCGAACCAACCCCCATCGACGCCATTAACGCGGCGCTCGTGGACGAAATTTTTTATTCTCCGTTTACAAAATGAAAACCGTCATAAGCGCCAAAGACATCGAAGAACTCCTCCGCAAGGGTGGTGACGCCAAATCCCTTCCGGCAGATGCCATCCTCACCCCGTCTGCTCGCGACATGCTACGCGATCTGGAAGGCAATGGCGCTTACAAATCCAGCGCCGCCGGGTCAAGCAAGCCTTCCGCGGCATCAAAGGCCATCACATCCAAGAGTTCGAAGCCCGAGATTGAAGCGTTCTTCAACTCCCCGGAGATTCACGCTCTCAAAGAACAGATTTGCGAAATGGGCCGGCGGCTGTGGCACCGGGCTTACGTGGACGGCAACGGCGGCAACATAGCCATTCGCGTCGGTGATGACGTGGCGCTTTGCACGCCGACTCTCATTTCGAAAGGCTACATGAAACCCGCGGACATGTGCCTCGTGGACCTCGAGGGCAACCAGCTTGCCGGCGTCAAAAAGCGGACGAGCGAGATCTTGATGCACCTCCAGATCATGAAGCGGCAGCCCAAAGCAGTGGCCACGGTGCATTGTCATCCGCCGCATGCGACGGCCTTCGCCGTTGCGGGTGTCGAACCGCCCACGTGCATGATTCCCGAGATCGAAGTGTTTATTGGCAAGGTTCCCATTGCGCCGTACCGCACGCCCGGCACGCCAGAGATGGGTGCGTTGGTGGCCGATCTGGTCGAGCACCACAACACCGTGCTCATGGCCAACCACGGTGTCGTCGCATGGAGCCACGTCAACGTCGAGGACGCCTACTTCAAGATGGAAATCATCGAAGCGTATTGCCGCACCGTGGTGGTGGCCTCGCAACTGGGAACGCCCTTGAAAACATTTTCCAACACGCATCTCCAGGATCTGCTGAAGATCAAGCAAACGCTCGGCATTCCTGACCCGCGAATCGGCCTGAAAGAATGTGAGCTCTGCGATAACGCCGAGTGGCGCCCCGGCGTGACTTGCGCATTGCCAGCGAGCGGAAACGGTACCGGCAGCCCGCCGATCACCCCGGACGCCGAAGCCGAAGCGTTGGTCCAGGCGATCACAAATCAGATCATGGGAGGAGTGAAGCAATAGCAGCGGAACGTCCTCACCGTAATCTTAATCGCGCCGAGAATGAAGCTGCGGAAAAATACTTTGGACCCATTTCCAATGACGATAAAAGCCCGAACGAACGAAGTCCAATTGAGCTGCCACAAATACCGCAACGCATCGCCGTCAGTTCATCGCCGATCAGACACCATCCGATGAAATCACTCGACGCCAAGTTAGCGGAAATACGCGCCAACCCTTCCTCGCGCGCGTTCATCCTCGCGGACGCGAAGGACGCCGACATGGCTTTCGGCGTGCGGGCGCCAGGACCGCGTTCTTACCTTTCCGCACGGGGCGAACGGCCCGCTCGATTCTCGCCTGAGGTCTGGTCACGCGATGAGTTCGGCTACCGCAATTTGCCAGAGTTTCTCGACATCATTCGCGAAATTGTTCAGCAAGGGCTCGTGGATATCATGCTCATGTCCGCGTATGTCAACGAGCAGCTCAGCCTGAAGGAAGGTCTTTTCCGCACCTCCCACGTCACACCCGCTGCACGCGCCAACGACACGACGGACGTTTGGGCAATCCGACACGGCTGCTACACGCGCGATCCCGCTCAACCTTTTCGCTCGGCCACGATCGACCACATCCAATGCGGCCAGATCGAGTGCGATCGCAGCAGCACTGACTTTCCGGGCGCCAATCTCGGCCTGTATTCCTGCACATTCGTCAACAACCTCGACCAGGACCGCCAAACGCTTGACTGGTTCAAAGAATTTCGCGAGGAAGCGGAGCGAAAGAAATTCCATTACTTCCTTGAAGTCTTTGACCCTAACGTCACTCACGGAATCCCGCCTGAAAAGCTTGGGGAATTCATCAACGACAAGATTGTTCGAACCCTGGCCGGCGTGACCGAAATGGGCCGGCCGCTCTTCTTGAAGATTGTCTATCATGGCCCGCGAGCGATGGAGGAGTTGGCCCAATATGATCCAAACTTGGTCGTGGGGATTCTCGGCGGCGGCGCTGGGACCACTTACGATGCGTTCAAATTAGTCCACGACGCGCAGAAATATGGCGCTCGTGTTGCCCTTTTCGGGCGCAAGATCAACAGTGCGGAGCACCAACTGGCCTTCATTGAAATGCTTCGGCTCATCACGGACGGAACACTCTCGCCTGAAGAAGCCGTGCGCGCTTACCACGGCATTCTGCAAGGGCACACCATCCAACCAAAATTACCGCTGGAAAAGGATCTTGAGCTGACCGATCGCTCCATGAGCTATGACGGCACCGTGGCCAAACGCTCAACAATCACAATGCCCAGCATTGCTTCTGGGGACGGGAAGCCTTCATCCGACAAAGCAGAGAAAGACAGCGCCCTCAGTGCCGCGCCGACGCAAGTGACCTGTGAGACAGGCACCTGGCCCGTTAGGCCCGGCGGTGCCCCGGACTTCGACAAAATGGATGCGACGCACCGCCAAGCTTACCACAAAGACCGGCTGACGCGGAAGTTCGGCTAAGCCATTCCCGCGCGTTCACCAAGCCGGTGACACATTCGTGAATGCGCTCGCATTGTTTTCTTGATCCCAGAGCTTCATCCTCCCATCTTTTTGCTTGGTATGCCAAACCCCTACGTCCATCCGCATCCGATGAACCGCCGACAATTCCTCCAATCCGCCGGGAGCGCAGCTCTTGCTTCGGCCGCCACGTCATGTGCCAGCCTGCAACCTGGCGCTCCGCGCGACCTGATCATTGACACTCATCAGCACCTCTGGGACCTGACGCAAGTTCAGCCGCCTTGGCTCCAAGGAGCGCCGGAGATTCTCCGCCGCAGCTACACAAATGACGATTACGCCAGAGCAATCGCTGGTCTCAACGTCCGGTCCATTTACATGGAGGTCGATGTGGCAACCACCGACCACATCAAAGAGGCCGACACAGTCATGGCCCAATGCCGGGCGAAAAACACTCCCATGATTGGTGCCACCATCGGCGGGCGGCCGGACGCCTCAGACTTCTCCGCGTATGTGAAGCGCTACTCGGGCACGAGCTGCATCAAAGGCCTGAGGCAAGTCTTGCACGTCGAATCCACGCCCCCAGGACACTGTTTAACGGCAAAGTTCATGGAGGGCGTTCGCGCACTCGGAGAGCGCGGCTTGAACTTCGAACTCACTCTGCGCCCCACGGAATTGCTCGACGCGGCTAAACTCGCCGAGCAATGCCCCGACACCTCTTTCGTACTCGACCATTGCGGCAACGGCGATCCCAAGGCTTTCAATCCAAAATTAGGTCCCGGACTGAAACGTGGTTGTACAGTCGAGGAGTGGAAACGTGGTGTTGATCAATTGGCCAAACGCCCCAATGTCTGGTGCAAAATCAGCGGGATCGTCGCCTTTGTGCCGCCGGGAGAATGGCGCGCCGAAGACCTCGCGCCGGTGGTCAATCACTGTCTGGACGCCTTCGGTCCTGACCGCGTTTTCTTTGGTGGCGATTGGCCCGTCTGCCTATTGGGCAGCCCCTTGAGAGGCTGGGTGGAGGCGCTGACCCAAATCGTGGCTGCACGATCGGCGACCCATCAACGAAAGCTGTGGTCGGGAAACGCAATCCAGTTCTACCGACTAAAGGTGTAGAGCCTACGCGCTCGATCTGCCTCGATGTCTGGGAGAACACTTAACGGCAGTGATAGCCCTTGGCCTTCACTGCGCCTCTCGCCAAGGTCAGAGAACAGGGTTCACCAAGAGCGCTCCCTGCGCTTGCCGTCATCGAGAACCCCGAACAAGTTCGCCTATTGATTCCTGTCGGGCTGTCAACGCTTCGGCCAGGTGCTGATATTGACCGAGCGCATTGTAAAGCTGAGCGGAAATGCGGAGCAATCGCTTCGGAGCCGCTGGCCACGGTATGATCGGCACTTCAATGCCGTGTTCTGCCCGGAGCTGGTCCTGAAGCGCGTCGGCATAAAGAGGCGAGGATGAAACCGGTTCGCCGGAAGCATCGTGGATCGGAACGGAGGCCATCGAGCCGATGAATTCATCTGGACAGGGCGAATCGATCTTCAGGGCTCGGCAAAGGATATTCCTTCCTGCCAAGGCCAACGCCCGATTCCGCTCCATGATTTCTGTCCATCCACCCGGCAGAAGCGATCCAACAAATCGCAACGCTTCGGGCACACTCAAAAAAGCCGAGGGATCCCACGTTCCACTCCAACCGAACTCGATGACAAATCGCGAACGATCGGCCCTGCGCGAGTTCGCGCCGTGGCTGATTGCCAAGGGCCGAATGAGCTTTTGACGGTCGCGGCGGACGTAAAGAAATCCCGCTCCTTTCGGCGCACAGAGCCATTTGTGGCAGTTGCCCGTGTAGTAAGCGACGCCGAGCCGCTGCAAATCGAGCGGGATCATTCCTGGGGCGTGTGCTCCATCGATGAGCGTATCGACCCCTCGTTCGGCCAGTCCGCTCACCAACCGATGCACAGGAAAAACCACTCCGGTCTGGCTGGTCACATGATCCAAGAGCGCCAACCGCGTGCGAGCGGTCACCCGGCTCATCACGGCGTCGATGATCTGGCTGGCGGCGTGAAAGGGAAATGGAATCTCGACGGCAACCACGCGAGCGCCCGATCGTTCAGCCACAAAGTCGAGAGCGTTTCGACACGCATTGTATTCGTGATTTGTAACGAGGAGTTCGTCGCCAGGTTGCAGCGGAAGGGACCGCAATACCGTATTGACCCCGGCCGTGGCGTTTGGGACTGGAACGAGGTCCTCCGTTTGCGCTCCCAGGAAGTGGGCCAATTCGCCTCGGGCCTGATCGAGCAACTCTTCCAGTTCACGGACGAAGAACTGAACTGGTTGCCGCTCGATGCGGCGTTGCACCACGTGCTGAAAATCGAGTACGGGGCGCGGGCAGCTCCCAAACGAACCGTGATTGAGAAAGGTAATGTTCGGATCCAACGGCCAGATCTTCGGATCGTCCATCGGTTGAGCCAGCAAGGAATTCTGTTGCATGAGTCAGTTCAATATTTCTGTCGATCGGCATTTGCCTCGAAGCGAGTGAATCTATGGATTGGCCACGCGGAGAGCAATGTCTTCCGTGGGACGGTGCTGCCGTTCTCACCCTGGCACGTGCGGAGTCTTCCTCCCTCTCCATGAACCGACCCACCCCTACCCCTCCCAGGAGGGGTAGGGGTGGGTTCAGAGTCGCCCTGCGCGCGCGAAGTCTGGGGATGTCTCTCCCTGCGAGGAACGAGGTTTTGGCCTGTCCTCATTCAGAGATGCGCCCTTTACAGAGCGCCTGCGCAAAAGAAAGTTGGCAAGTCGCGATCTTCGATTATGCTGAACTCACACACGCTAAAAGTTATGAAAGCAAACCTTCTTACCTTGATTCTGCTTTTTTCCTCCTGGATCGGTTTGCACGGTCAAAACGACCAGCCGCTTCGAGTCTTTATTCGGGCTGGCGCTAAGACCCACGGTCCGGGGCAACATGATCACCCTCGCTTTCTCGCGGATTGGGCCAAGCTGTTGACCGAACGGGGCGCTCAGGTGGATGGGGCGATGAATTTTCCCACGCCACAACAATTGGAGAAGACCGATGTCA
>CANLCA010000160.1 GCA_947487925.1 Verrucomicrobiales bacterium
CTGTAGGCACACAACGGTTCGAGAGCGAGTTCGGCTGATTCGAAGGCCATGGACATGCCATTGCCCGTGACTGGAGGGATCATCGTGATGGCATCGCCGACGCAGAGTTCACTCTGGTCGACCGCTTTTCGCGGCATTAATGCGATGCCGGCGACGGAGCACAACGAGTCTTGCTCAAACGAAGCGTTGGCCAACCTTTCTCGCAGCTTCGAACCGGACTGTCCGCTCAACCATGAAACCCATTCGTCCGCGAGCTTTGGCTGAGTCGTGCGGCTGCGAAAAAGACCGCAAACATTGACTCGATCGTCTCCAAGCCGGCAAAGGCCCACGTAACCGTTTGCAGTCAGGTGCATTTCGAGGTCTGCCTGCAAGGCGACGTTGCGCGCGTGGATCTTCAGCCCGAACAAACGCCAACCTTCTTCCAACGGCTGGGAGCGGCGGCCGCTCGCCCTGATTTGTCCCTCCAAACTCACCTTCTGTTTGTGTCGGTGGTTCTCAATGAGCTCCCCCCCCAGGGAGCAGAACTCCTTGGCGAAATGGGCGTCCAATTGGAAGCGCGAGAAACACAACGCAGGTTCCGGCAAAAGTTTCACAGGTGACGCCATGCGTTGTGAGAAAAATGCGGCGGTGGTCGCGAACCTCGCTCCGGCGGCAAGCAATGGCTCTTCGAGCCCCAAGCGCGCGAGCGTGGCCCTTCCACGCCCGCTGATGAACTCGCCGCAAACCCGGTGGCGTGGATAAGAGCCCGCTTCGTAAAGAATCACGGGTATGCCGCGCTGACGCAGCCCGATGCCCAGCGTCAGGCCGGCGAGTCCGCCGCCAATGATCACGATCTGTCGTTGATTCCTCATCCGGTTCTCCGCGCTCGGGAGGCCACAAAACTGTGGCTGAACAATCCCGTCCTTGTTTCATCCAGTCGCCAGCCGGTGTTCGAGGGCCACAAGGATGAAAGTTCGTTTCCGTTGAAACCAGCCTCTACGCTTGCCCGACCGTCGTGGCGAGTGACATCGTTGCAACCAATCAAGCCCAGCAGGCGGCTCGCCATAAGAGCCTCGCTGCACCGTCGCGGTTCGCACGCCGCAAACACCTGTGTGCGCGTCGAGATCTGTTGGAAAAGGCTCTTTAAGCGATTGTCATGAAAGTGGTGCAAGAAAAGATTCGCGATCACGATGTCACACGTTTCGGGTCGGGTCGCCCACTCGAACACGTCAGTCGCCTCGACACGAACGGCCCAGCCCAGCGCGCTCAGCGCTTGCAAGGTATCGGCTCCTACCACGGGCTGCAAATCCACCAGCGTGACTTCGATGTCCGGCCAGTAATGCACCAACCGGCGGGCGAGCGTGAGGAGGAAAAAACCGTCCCCGGATCCAATCTCCACAAGGCGCTTTGGTGGTTGAATCGTGAAATGGGATGGCAAAGTGCGAGCGAAGAATTGCCGGTGACGCATCATCGAGTTGATAAGTCGGAGATCCCGCCGCGAAGCCATCGCCCTCGGGTCGCCGGGTGGCAAGATGTCCAGCCATTCTGGCTTGATGACTCGATGTCTCGCCATGGTGTCCTGTTGCCTAATCAACCTTCAGCAGCGCGCCGTGGCTACTGAAACCAGCCCCAAAGGAACCCATCCACCAAAGACCGCCCGGCGAATCTTCCGCAAGGGCACGTTGTAAGACGAACAGGACGAAGGGACTGCTTAGGTTGCCAAAATCGCGAAGGATGGCAGCGCTCCGTTGCAGATCGCCCTCTTTCAACCCGAGTGACTCGCGTAAGGCCTCGAGGACAGTTTTGCCTCCGGCATGAAGAATCCAGCCGTTGATGTGTGACGGCTGTAGCCCATGCCGCGTGAGCAGAGATCCCAACACCGACTTTGCGTGTTTTGCGGCGTGAACTGGAACTTCGAGCGACAGGATATTCCGCAACATGCCACCACGCTGATCGAACCGGAGCAACTCACGCTCCCCGGGCGCCAGGAGGGACTCCGCATCCACCCATTCAATCCGTCTTCGGAGGGGGGAGGGCTGGTGGTCGAGGACAGCCGCGGCGGCTCCGTCAGCGAAGAGGCAGGCGCTGATCAACACACCGGGATCATCGTCCAGGTAGAAGGCAGCGCTGCACACTTCGACGCAAACGGACAGCACCCTCCTGCTTTCGCCTGAGCGGATCAACGCCTGAGCCGTTCTCAAATTCGGCAGGGCAGCACCGCACCCTTGCCCGACCAAATCCAGCATGAGCACCTCCGGTCGCAGCCCCAATCGCTCCGAAACATAGCTTGTTAAACCCGGACACAGATAGCCTGTGCAAGTGCTGATGACGAGGGCGTCGATGTCGTCAGGCGAGAGCCCCGCGTTGGTCAGGGCATTTTCGGCCGCGCCGGTTGCGAGGGCCGGTGCATGGCGGGCAAAACGCGCATGCAGGACATCGGGATTCAATTCAAATGCCTCTCGAAGGTGAGCGTAGGCCAGTTGACGGGACGCAATGCCGCTCTCGCCGAGGAGAACTTTGCGCAACATGGTTCGGGAACGTGCGGCAAGTTGGAGAAACTGCGGTGCGTCCTGAAACGCCTTCCAGCATTCCGCCTGAGTGAAACGGTTGGGTGGACAAAAAGTGCCGAGGCCCGTTAAAAACATGACCGACTCTACCGAGCGAGCATCTGGTGGCAAGGAAGGTCCGTTTTTCGGCCGTTCACCCAGCGATCCGAGTTCCGTGGCTTGGAGAACCTCCAACGGCTTTCTGTCGGGCGGTGAACGTAATCCCCTTGTCATCGGATGGGGACCCGATCGGCAAATCTTCCGGAGAGAGGTGCCGCTCCAGAGGATCGAGGATCTGCCGAAATCCCCTGCTTGACCGGCCCTATTTTTTGACCTTCGTGTGTCGGACTGTGGTGGCGCCGCCACGGAGCAACTCGCTGACGCCGAAGCGTGTGCCATCTGCCATTTTTTGAACGTATGCGACAATCCAACCGAGACCAAACTTCTCGAGACGTCCGGCGTTCGATGGATCCGACAGAAATTCCTCGGGGCTGAGAGCCGATCCGGCTCCACTGTCGCCCTCCCCAACCCGCAGCGGTCGCTCGAGATCGGTCGCATCGATGGCGAAGGTCAGGGCTCGTTCATTGACGTATTCAATGTGCTCAATGCCCTGGCAGCGAGCCTCGTTGAACCAACGTGGCACGGGGCCTTTCGGACGCGGGTCGATGGCATCGATGAGTTTAGCCAGCTTCGGGTCGGCAGACTTAGCCGCATCCAGCAGATCACCGTAAGCGCGTCCGTCGGAGGGGTGCAGCGTAGCGCCGTGCTCGAGAAGCAGAAGGCACATCCGCCAATAGTCTGCTCGCATCGCCGCGATGAGCGGAGTCGGTCCCCCAGCGTAGCGCTCGTTCACGGAAACACCCTGCTTGATCACTCGTTGAACACGCAGGGCATCATCGTCGACTCCACGGAGGGAATGGTCGGCGAGCATATGGAGCGCGCACCGTCCCGTGACCCAATCGGTGTGTCCATACGCTCCGTGATCGAGAAGAAGCCTGATCAAGTCCCCGCGGCCCAGCTTGTCTGCGATGGTGAGGGGCGACGCCTTCCCGATCTCCCTGGCATTCGGGTCGGAGCCATGCTCCAACAGGTAGCGGGTTGCTTCGAGGTGTCCGCCCGTCACGGCCTCGGCAAGGGGCACGCAGGCGCTGGTACCGCATCGGTCGATCATCACCCCTGTGCGGAGACGCTGGGCAAGGGCCCTGACCTCCCCCGCACGGGCGGCCTCGCAGAGTTGCTCGAGTCTTTCGTGTTCGCCAGGAACATCTGCAGAAACCCCGCCAAGCAGGAACGCTTGCTCTTCGGGTCTGAGGCCCAAAGCCTGGTTGAGATGCCCCCAGATCCGGACACCTGGCACGTAATTGTTGGCCAGCCAATCCTCGGGTGCGCCCGGAGCGATCGAGTCGCCGCACGCCTTCAAACGGTGCAGAACATCGCTGGGCCCGAGCCCTTTCTCGGTGAGCAGGATGCCGAGTGCGGTTCCCCATTCATGTTGCATACGTTCCGCTTCGCTTGGGTTGATCAGGCCGCTTCTGTCGTGGGACAGAAATCACGGTGCCGCGCCATTCACCGCTGAGTGTTAGCGATTTTTGTCAAGGAGCGCAAATTAGACGTTTGCTCTTCTCTGACCGGTCAACTTAAATCCCCTACCGCTATGCGCCGATTGAACCCTAAAACGGAAGTTGCCCAGGGCGAATTGTCACAAGATCCTGGCGATAAACTCTTTCCAAGTTGCTCACCTGATCCATAAAGGATATGCCTCATTCCTCGTCAAGCCTCTCTATTCCAGGCAGTCGTCTGGCTTCACCCCGCTGGACTGCCGTGTTCAAGTGGAACCGACTCGTTGGCCTACTCCTCTTGCTCTTTTGTCTTGAACCCCATGGCGCGCCAGCTCCGCCGAAGCCCAACATCCTTTTCATCCTCGCTGATGACCTGGGTTACGGCGACGTGCGCAGTTTGAATCCGAAGGGAAAGATCCCAACGCCTCATCTTGACCGGCTCGCCGCTGGGGGAATGATTTTCGCGGATGCCCATTCAAGTTCGGCAGTCTGCACCCCGACGCGATACGGAGTTCTAACGGGGCGATACAACTGGCGGTCGCGACTCAAGCAGGGCGTTCAAGGCGGGATGAGTCCGCCCTTGATTGAACCCGGTCGGCTGACGATGCCGGCGTTTCTGCGGCGCCAAGGATATCACACAGCGTGCATTGGCAAATGGCATCTTGGCATGGACTGGCCCCTCAAGCCCGGGGCTGCGCCTTTCGATGACACCATCGAAAAAGGGGAAGCCGGCTGGAGGGTCGACTTCTCGAAACCGATATCTGGCGGACCCAACAGCGTGGGTTTCGATTACTATTTCGGCATCGCAGGATCTCTCGACATGGTCCCTTATACATACATCGAGAATGATCGAGTCACGCGGGCTCCGACGGAGGACAAGGATTTCCCGATGATGCACGGACGTGCGAAAGGGAAAACACGGCGAGGCCCGGCGGCACCCGGTTTTGACGCCAGCGATGTGTTGCCAACGCTCTTGCGCAAAGCCATCGACTACCTCGAGCATGGCGCAGCGGAATCAAGGGCTGGCCGCCCCTTTTTTCTGTACTGGCCACTGAACGCTCCGCACACACCCATCGCACCGACGAAGGAGTGGCAAGGGAGGAGCGGTTTGAATTCTTACGCGGATTTCGTGATGGAAACAGATGCTAGCGTGGGCTTGCTGCTGGAGGCGCTCGACCGTTTCGGTTTGGCTGAGAACACGCTGGTCATCTTCACTTCTGACAACGGCTGCTCGCCGGAGGCAAAGTTTGACGAACTTTTAACTCAGTGCCACAACCCTAGCGCGCAGTTTCGCGGAACGAAGGCGGACCTCTTCGAGGGGGGGCATCGAGTCCCATTTATCGCGCGCTGGCCTGGGCGCGTGAAGCCCGGAAGCAGGAGCGACCAACTGATCTGCCTCAACGATCTGTTTGCCACCTGCGCCGAGATACTGGGTCAGAAACTGCCCCACAACGCCGCGGAGGACAGCGTCAGTTTTCTACCCGCGCTCGAAGGGCGGACGACCGGTTCGAGGCGCAAGGTGCTCGTGCATCATTCGATCAACGGATCCTTTGCCATCCGGGAGGGAAAGTGGAAACTTGGGCTCTGCGCGGACTCCGGAGGCTGGAGTTCGCCGAGGCCGGGCGGTGCAGAGGGAGCACAACTGGCCGCTGTGCAGCTCTACGATCTCGCGAAAGATAATGGCGAGATCAACAACGTCCAGGCGAGTCATCCCCAGGTCGTCGCGCGACTCACGAAGCTGCTGGAAAAGCACGTGGCTGATGGACGAAGCACGCCTGGGCCGCCGCAGGCGAACACGACGCTTCTGGGAATTGCCCAAGCCCCTGTCCGTGGCAGGGGGACTGATGCGGCTGAGCCTTCGGCAGCGCCTCCCGGTCCCAAGGGGGTCATCAACCGTTTCGCGGATAGTGGCCAAGAGCGGCCAAACTTTTTGTTCCTACTCACGGACGACCAGACCTTTCGTGCGCTTGGAACGACGGGTGGATTGGAGGTCAGAACTCCGAATCTCGATCTCCTGGCAAAACGTGGCATGCTTTTCACGCGTTGCTTCAACCAGGGCGGTTGGAGTGGTGCCGTGTGCATTCCGAGCAGAATGATGCTGAACACAGGCCAAACGCTCTGGAAATCCCGCCCCGCCAATGGTCAGGGCATCCCCGCGGACGTGGCGCTTTGGGGTGAAACCCTCGGGCGCGCCGGCTACGACACATTCATGGCCGGAAAATGGCACATTCCTGACGCGGCACTGAGGCGAAGTTTCAAATCGGTTGGCCCGCTCACCGGGGGTTTCCTAGCATCCACCACGAACGGGGGTGCGGCCTATTATCGGCCCGTCGCAGGCAATTCCTGGTCCCCGGATGATCCAAAGTGGAACGGTCACTGGCTCGACGTGAACGGAAGGCCGGTTCACAGCAGCGTGCGGATTGCCGATTCCGCGATCGACTATCTGAAGACGACCGCGACCACGGGCACGAATGCCTTCTTTATGTACGTGGGATTCAACGCCCCGCACGACCCTCGGCAGTCGCCGGGGAATTTCCTGGGCATGTATCCACCCACCAATCTGAGGTTGCCTCCAAACTTTCTTCCAAAACA
>CANLCA010000161.1 GCA_947487925.1 Verrucomicrobiales bacterium
CCTTGAAGGACGCCCGAAGTTGACGGGAGAGAAACGAGTCTCAGATTTTCTCCAGTCCTGGTGCCGGGCGGCACGGATGGAAGTGGAAACCAGAATGGTGCTGCCCGGCCGTTCCAACTTGTTTGCCACGATCGCTCCAAGGTTCAAGCCGACCGCGCGTGTGGTTCTGGCTCCGCACTTGGATACAGCCAACATTCAAAGCGAAGCCCTGCTGACGCCGCGGTTGGAGGGGAACCGGGTTTATGGGCGAGGCGCCTGCGACACAAAGGGGTGCATTGCGGCGATGCTCACCGCCATGGCCCGGGTTTCGCAAGGGGGGGTGAGGCCCGAACGGACAGAGATCGTCTTTCTCGGATTGGTGGATGAAGAAAGTGGCCAGGAGGGCTCGCGTGCCGTCGCCGCGTCGGGTTGGAGCGCGGATCTGGCGATCGTGGGAGAGCCGACGCAGTTGAAGGTGGTGACCGCGCACAAGGGGGATGTGTGGCTCCATGTGGATACCCGGGGCAAGGCCGCTCACGGCTCGCGTCCGGAACTGGGCAAGAATGCGATTGAAGAAATGGCCCGCGTCGTGACGGTTTTGGGGGGATCCTACGCTTCTAAGCTTCGCGCCAAAAGCCACCGGCTCCTGGGTCATGGAACCATCAATGTGGGCACGATCCAAGGAGGCAATCAACCGAACATCGTGCCGGATACCTGCCGGATCTCCGTTGATCGAAGAACGCTGCCCGGGGAGGATGAGAAAACTGTGGCCAAGGAACTCCGAGCCCTGTTCCGCGGGCATGGAATTCGAGCCGTCCTTTCAAACATGCGCGGCGGTGTGTGTGTGGCCTTGGAGACCGACGCCTCGATCCCTCTTGTGCGCCAACTGATGAAGGTCGTGGGCCAGCGCCGACCATACGGTGTGGATTATTTCTGCGATGCGGCAGTCCTCTCGGCGGGAGGCATCCCCAGCGTCGTATTTGGCCCGGGGGACATCGCTCAGGCGCACACTGCAAATGAGTGGATCTCCACGGACTCCCTCGAGACAGGGGCCAACCTGTTGGAAGCATTCCTTCGAACCTTGCCTTGAAACTGAACTGATGCGCGATCTGGTTGAGGATTTCTTGCAGTATTCCCGGCATGAGAAAGGGCAGTCCGAGAAGACGCAGACGACCTATGCCTGCTTGCTTGAAAGGTTTGTGAATTGGGCGGAGGGGCGGAAAATTGGCACCTGGGGGCAAGTCAATCTGCGGCATCTGCAGGACTTTTTGCTCGGAGAACAACAGCGACCGTTGGAGAACCGCATCACGAGCGTCCAAGCCCGCCTCAGCAGCGAAAGCGTTTACCTCCAGATTTCGGCCCTGCGCGCTTTCTATCGATATTGTGAACAGGAAGGAAAACTCCAGGACAATCCCGCTGAGCTGATCTCTTTGCCGAAGCGATGGAAGCGGCTTCCGAAAGCGCTTTCGATGGGGGAGATTGATGCCTTGCTGGCCCCGGACGTCTCGGGCACGCCCCAGGCCTTGTGCGATCAGGCGCTGTTGGAGACTGCTTATGCCTCGGGTTTGAGGCTTTCCGAGCTCCGCACCTTGCGTCTGGAGCAGCTCAATCTGGATGGGGGCTTTATGACTGTGATTGGCAAGGGGAACAAGGAGCGCGTCGTGCCTGTGGGGCGTCATGCAATCCAGGCGCTGGAACATTATCTCAAGGAAGGCCGCCCGAAGTTGGTGCGCCCGAAGTCTCCGGCGGCGGTGTTTCTCACCCGCCGAGGCACCCCTTTTGCATCCGTCACATTGTGGCTTCGCATGAAACAACGCGCAAAACGTTCAGGCATCCGGAAGAATATCACGCCGCACATGCTGCGCCACAGCTTTGCCACGCACCTGTTGGAGCACGGGGCCGATCTTCGGGTGATCCAGGAGCTGCTGGGCCACTCGAGCATCTCGACCACAGAGGTCTACACCCATGTCGCAGGACAACGTTTGAAGCAAGTCCACAAGAAATTCCATCCCCGCGCCTGAGTGGTGTGTCTTCCCGGAAGAGCAACAGGGACCTAGGACTACTATCCTCACGAAATTCACCGGTTAGACCTAAAACAAAACGGAGGAAAGATGGGATCCTGTTTGCAAGATGGCATGAGGCGTGCTTATCTGAGAGCAAGTTTGCGATACACATGGTGAGTTCAATCTAGGACACCGCCTTTATGATATCTCGTTGTTGTTTAGCCCTCGTCACTTCTGGTTTGCTCCTTTTTTGCAGCTCCAATCCGATAGCGGACCCCGCACCACCGAGGATCACCGGGATTCAAACCGGCGCCGGTCAGTCCAGGGTTCGATTCGCCCCGTATGCTGGAGCGGAAATGTTTCGACTCTTAAAGTCCGGCACCGTAGCGGGCCCGTTTCTGGAAGCACCAGGCTCCGTGAAGGGCTATGAGTGGACAGGGGCCGCGGATGGCGCCGCGGGTTTTTACACACTCGAAGTCAAGCCCATGGATCCCAAGGCGCTGCTGGCGGCCACCGTTCTGAACAGGCTTGCCTACGGTCCCACTCCTGACGATGTAGAACGTGTTCTGACAGGTCCCGGGGCGATCGGTCCTGAAGCGTATATTGAAGAACAACTGGCCCCGGAAAAAATCCAGGAGGATCTGGGTCTTGGAGTGCGTTCAGGAGACGGTTGGGAGTTTGTGAGCGTGACCGGCAACGCCTCCAGTTCGACCCTCTACCTTTATATGAACTCGCTGGGTGATGTGTTCATCGATGACGTCACGCTGGTGAAAGGACCTGTGGCCGGGAGCGGGGCCAACCTGTTGAAGAATGGAGATTTCGAGTCCCCTCTGGCTGGGACCTGGACCGTCTCAGCGAATCATGTCACAACGGAGCTTTCCACCGTCGAGAAACACGGCGGGACCGCCAGTCTGCACCTGGCAGCCATCTCAGGAGGGTCTAGCAAAGACACCTCTGTGTGGCAGACGACGGTTCCGGTGCTGACGGTGGGCCAGCCTTACACGCTCAGTTTCTATTATAAGCGGACGGCTGGAACCAAGCGGTTCACCGCGCGGCTTTCAGGGAAGGGGATTTCCACGCAGCAACCTTCCTTGGGCGTTCTCCTCGCGCAGGGAGCGGCGAGCATCACCGACTTGCAGGCGTGGCATACGCTTCATGCGGTGCGCTCCAAACGTCAGTTGAACGAGGTCCTGCTACAGTTCGTGGACAACCATTTTAATACCCTTTACACCAAGAGCACGGAATACATCGATGGAAAGCTCACCAACAATGTGAATCGGGTGGAGGGATCCATCGCGACGGACTTTGAATACCGGGAGTTGAACAAATGGGGGAACGTGTTGCTCGATCCCAACGGAACATTTTACGACCTGCTCAAGATCAGCGTCGAAAGTCCTGCCATGGTGATTTATCTTGACACCGCGACCAGCACCACGGGCAATGCGAATGAGAACTTTGCGCGGGAGTTGATGGAGCTGTTCACCATGGGCGTGGACAACGGGTATGATCAGCACGACATCGAGGAAGTGAGCCGGGCCTGGACGGGCTGGCGGGCGGACAAACTACCGGTTGGGCAGGAAACCAATCCTTTCGCGACGCGGGTGTCCAACCGCGATCTCGACCCGGGTTATTGGACCCTTCAATACAGAACGGCGAACCACGATACCAAGATCAAGACCATATTCCCTGGCAAAACCGTCGATGCCCGCTTTGGCGCGCCTTACGCGGGGAAGTCCTACCAACTGGTACTGCCCGCGAGGACAGCGAACGCGGGCATGCAGGATGGATATGACATCATCAAGCATCTCGCTAATCTGCCCTACACTCAGGAGTATCTCACCGTGAAACTGTGCCAGGTTTTTGTGCATGAGAAGTTTCACCATGGTGTTTATGATTACACGGATCCCAACCTGAGTGTTGAAGGGCGGTTGATCCGGGAGTGCATGAACGCGTGGGAGCAACCGGGATCCGACGGCAGGAAAGGCAATCTACGTGCCGTGCTCCGCACGATCTTCAAGTCAGATCTTTTTCGCGGCCAAGGGGCGGTTCGCCAGAAAGCGAAGTCCCCGTTCGAATATGCCGTTAGTGCGGTGCGCGCCCTCCGGGCCGCCAAGCCCGCGGGGGATTACACGGCCGACACCGACGGCTATGATTTTCAGACCGCCCTCCAGAGGTTGAACATGCGTCTGTTCTACCGGGAGGAACCCGACGGTTGGTCCGAGTTCGGACGCGAATGGATCAGCACCGCCTCCTTGATGGAGCGGTTGAGGTTCGTGCAAAACTTGGTTGCTGCCTCTTCGAGTTCCGTCAAGGACGACGACTACGGAACCGATGGCGTCAACAACACCGCAGATCCTGTGGCTCTTCTTAAGTTGAGGCTTGCGACTGGAGCGTTGAAAGACGCAGGGGCTGTGGCGGACTTGTTCCTCAAGTTTCTGTTTCTTGGGGAAGGCGCCGGCAACCTTTCGCAGGATCGCGACGCGGCAATCGCGTTTCTCAACTCCAACGACACCGGAGCTAGTGATTCATCTCCCCTAGCAGCTCTCGACCCGAACTCCGCAGCCTACGACGCCCGCGTGCGAGGCATGGTGGCTTTCTTGTTGAGCCTGCCACGATTTCACGAGCAATGATCCCTACTCCAATGAGCGTTGAAAAGGAGTCAAAGGCGCGGATCAAGGGAGATCTTTCACGGGTGCGCAACGAAGCCAGAGGCCCTGAGGACCAGCGTATTAGCCCCTCCTCGAACACTCCTTGGAATTAACCAATACAATCGGAACACGAATTATGGCAACTATCCTGACCCGGCGGTCGTTCCTTGACAGAAGCATGCGGCTCGCGCTGACCGCCGCTGCCAGTGCCACTCTGGGCGTGCCGCCGGCGTTGAGGCGTGCCCTCGCCGCGGGTACCATCCCCGCCTCTTCGAAAAAGGTGTTTTTCATCTTTCTCAGAGGCGGCAACGATGGGCTAAACACGGTGATTCCATGGGGAGACGACGCCTACAACACCACCAACCGACCGACGCTCTACATCCCGGCACCCGACGCCGCAAGTTCTCTGAAAGGCCTCGCTCCGAGCGCTCCCGATCTGACAAGAGCCATCGACTTGGGGAATGGTTTTGCCGGGCTCCATCCCGGGTTCAAGGAGGCGATTCCCGTTTATAACGCCGGGCAGCTGGCCGTCATTCATCGCGTTGGCTACCCCAGGCAGTCACGGTCCCATTTTGACTCCCAGAAATATTGGGAGAACGGCGTCCCCCGCGACAACCTCCTCGGCAGCGGTCTCTTCTATCGGGCCGTCATGGACACCGGGCTCGCTGAAGGAAGGGCTTTCCCGGCTGTATCGGTCCAGAGCAAAAACCCATTACTGCTGCGGGGTCCGCAGGCGGTGACAAACCTGTCGGACCCAAAACGCTACGATGCGCTGGGGGTTTCGAACAATGCCACGGACAAGCAAAAGCTGCTCGACTACATGGCCTCCGAACACAGCATTGAATACCCCGCCAAGGACTCGCGGGATCTTCTCTTCTCGACCGGACGGGGCCTGCGCGAATCCATCGATGTGTTAAAGTCGGTGGGCGTCGGCAAAAACGATATCTTCGATACCGACGGCAAAACGCACCTGTTTCCCATCGATGCCGCATCCAACCAGAAAGGGTATTCCTCGGGTTGGTACAGCTATTTTAACAAAGTCAAAACGGCCGCTCAAATCTTGGCCAAGACCGACGCGGTGGTGGCGGGCACGGAGATCGGGGGGTTTGACACGCACAGCAACCAGGGCGCGGCCACGGGCAGCCACGCAAACCTGATGAAGCAAATTGCCTGGACCATTTACGCGGTGCGCCAATATTTCAACAGCGTGAACTCAACACTTTGGGACAACACGGTGATTGTGACACTGTCCGAATTTGGCCGGACTTCCAAGGAGAATGGAGACGAGGGAACCGATCACGCTGAAGCCGGGCCGATGCTGGTCGCCGGAGGGAAGGTTAAAGGAGGCGTCTATCAGTGCGATGGCGTCTCCTGGAAGCCTGGCCCGCAAGGAGCGATGTTTGGAGCCAGTGGCCGATATCTCAGCCGCGCTGTCGATTATCGTTCTGTCTTTGGAGAAATTATTCGAGACCACATGGGGGCGTCGCCGGCTCAGTTGGAGGACGTCATTCCGGGCTATGGAAATCCGCGCGAGTTTCTCATCAGTGGTGGAACCAGTCTGGATGGCGTCAAGATTGCCGGCGAACTCGGACTTATTTAGCCCTCAAACAGGCATCCCACGGAAGGATGGGTGACAGAAGTCCTCATCCAAATTCGTCTGACGTTTTCCAGGCCTCGTGTAACTCGGCCTTCCGGGTAGTAGCTTCACGGGCGTCCAATTCACTAGCGGCGGCATACCCCAGAACCAACCTTGCCTTCCGTCCCGGAGAACCCTAGCGTTCCTGTTTAACCTGGAGCTCACTCCAGTCGTTGAGAATTCCGAGGGTTTGTCCGTGGGGAAATCAGATGTAAAACAGCGCCGACTAGTCGTCAACGCCGACGATTTCGGAGGATCATCGGAGATCAACGAAGCTGTCGTTCACGCCCACGAAGAGGGAATCCTGACCACGGCCAGCCTGATGGTGAACGCTGCTCGATGGGAGGATGCCGTCGACTTCGCCCCCAGGCACCGCACACTCGGTGTGGGTCTCCACCTCG
>CANLCA010000162.1 GCA_947487925.1 Verrucomicrobiales bacterium
GAGCAGCAAACCTCCCGCATCCAGAAGATCGATCCCCAGGCCCGTACACCCTTCGAAAAATCAGCCGCCAAACTGCACTTCTCGTTGGGACTCTATCATCGGCTGCGAAACAGTTTCCGCCACGAACGATCCGATGACCCAGCCGCCCAGTTGGCGGCCTTTGAGAAGGCTCTGGTGCCCGGGGTTGAGGCGGTTCGGAACCGTGAGAGCGGCAAGGATTATTCCAAGGAGGATGTGGATGCCCTCATGGATCCAATGAATCAATATGACATGATCAGCCGGGTGGCTTATCCTCTGATTATTCCCCCGCCGGGTGAAGATCATTCGCGCGACGCCTGGGCGAACCTGGGGAACTCGTTGCTGCAAGCCCCTCGTTCGGGAGCGTTGCATCCCGTGACCAAGATCTACGCCTCACTGGCTTCTTCGTTCAGACAGGAAAAACCCGAGCAATTCAACAAGGCGTTGTCTGACTACAGACAGTGGATGACGGCGAACTCTTTCCTCAAGGAATCTCAAAAGGGTCGTCGGGAGTTTGCGTTCAACCAATTGCAGCCTTTCTACAAGTGCATGGTCATCTATGTCCTCGCCATGGTCCTTGCCTGTGCGTCATGGTTCAACTGGTCGCAAACCCTGAATCGCACCGCCTTTTGGCTTTTGACATTTGGCCTTCTCCTGCACACGGGGGGGCTTGTTTTCAGGATGGTCCTCGAAGGACGTCCTCCTGTGACGAACCTTTATTCATCCGCCATCTTCGTCGGCTGGGGCACCGTCGTGCTCGGTCTGATCCTCGAGCGTCTCTACAGGAACGCTATTGGTTCCGTGGTGGCCGGTTTTGTGGGTTTCATCACCCTCATCATCGCCCACCATCTCTCCATGGACGGCGATACCATGGAAATGCTCCGGGCTGTGCTCGACACCAACTTCTGGCTGGCGACCCATGTGGTGGTCATCACACTCGGATATTCGGCGACCTTCGTGGCGGGCTTTCTGGCGACCCTCTACATCCTTCGAGGGGTGTTCACTAAATCACTGACTCGTGACGTCGCTCAGGCTCTCAACAGGATGGTCTACGGGATCGTCTGTTTTGCCACACTATTCAGCTATGTCGGGACGATTCTGGGGGGAATCTGGGCGGATCAATCCTGGGGCCGGTTCTGGGGGTGGGACCCGAAAGAAAATGGGGCCTTGATCATCGTCATTTGGTGCGCTGTGATCCTCCATGCGCGATGGGGCGGTCTCATCAAGGAACGAGGACTCATGGCGATGGCGGTTTTTGGAAACATCGTCACAAGCTTCTCCTGGTTTGGTGTGAACATGCTCGGCGTCGGTCTGCATAATTATGGTTTCATGGATGCGGTCTTCCAGTGGCTCGCTTTTTTTGTAGTCACCCAGCTCGTTCTGATCGGGCTATGCCTCCTGCCCGATAGCCTGTGGGCGAGCCTGCGTCCCCAGGGTCAATCCCCGAGCCTGTCTGGAGCTGCCGGGAGTTCTGGCCCGCTCCCACAACCCGTAGGAAAGTAACTCAAAGCACATTTTCGAACCCGGCCCGGAAGCTGGTATTAGTCCAGAGCATGCAACCGTGGATGGACAGAGTTGAAACCAGGATGGCGCTCTCGTATGCCCCCTAAAGCCAAAATATTCTTCCAGCGCTGGGTCATTGACACCCTCGCGGTGCTCGTGGCCGCGAACGTGGTGGCTGATATCCATTATGACAGTCTGCCGAGCCTGCTCGCGGCATCGCTCCTTCTTGGAATATTGAATGCGGTCCTGAAGCCCGTCATGCTCCTGCTTTCCTTGCCCTTGCTTCTGCTCAGTCTCGGACTGTTCACGCTCGTCATCAATGGATGCCTGCTCTACCTCGTGGGCATGGCTATGAAATCGTTTCAAGTGAAAAGTTTTGCCGCCGCGTTTTGGGGTGCCCTTGTCATCAGCGGCATCTCCATGATCCTCAACAGCGCCCTGGGAATTGGAGGCGCGAAGATTCAGGTTCGAAAGGAGAACCGCCGAACACCTGGGGACTCTTCCGGAGAGGGTAAAGGCAACGGGCCTGTCATCGACGTCTGATCGAAGAAACTAGTCCTCAAACATGCTTGGGCTGTTCTTGGAGGGTGCCGAATTCTGCGCTTCAAGCATCAGTCCGATGACCCGCTTGAAGTCTTCCAATCCCGTGGCCGGAATAATGATGGTATCGCGGCGGCCACCGACGTCCTCCGTGATGCGAAGGAAACGGCCTCGAGGGTTTTCTTTCAGAGTAAAAATGAATGTCTTGCGCTCCACCTGAATCCTCTCGGAGCACAGGACCTCGTCTGCTCCCGCAGGCTTGGGGTCCCCACCGGGTCCTCGTGGTTCCTGGGGTGAATGGTATTCGTTGGAACTCATGCTGCTCTCGAGTTGGGAGTCAGTTGTGCAAAGGATTCATGAGACTGTAAACTTCTTGATATTTGTCAACCTCTGAATTTGTTAGCGCTCACGAAGATTGGGGCATCAGGTGGGTTCATGGTTCGCCAGAAAAATCCCCCCAAGGCTACTAGGGCGATCAGGTTTAGCCCCTGCGAAACTCCGTGCCAAGCGCTGAAAGATCTTGCGGACGTTTCCCGGAGCGCGGGGGTGGATCGCGCGTCATATTTAGCCGCGTGAAGCTGACGCATTTTCGGCAAAAGCCATCCCCCTCCCACAGAGCCCAGGATCATGACGCTAGTCACGATGGACAGCAGCCATCGTTCGGCCGGTTTGCCCGAGTAAAGCCATCCCACGATAAGATGCCCGAGAGCGGTGAGCCCGCAGAAGAGGTGCAGGGTGAAATAGCGGCTCAAGAGCAATTGAGCAGCCGCTCCAGCCCTTGGTTTTCCCAGGAGTTGGATCATCTCCGGCGAGAAAAAAGCGGGGCCCACAGCCATCGTGAAGAACACCGCCGAGCCAAACCACACCGAAGCGTTCAGCACACCCACGAACCTGAGAATGGAGATCACACAATGGGTATAGTGACCCCGGGAACCACTGCCAAGCCCGGATTGCCAAAGGATGCCATTTTCGGTCAGGAAAGAGAAGGCATCGAGTCCATCTTCCGAAGGTCAAGTTCCCTCCTCACTGAACTTCGTCGCAAACAGTTCAACCTAAAACGGAAGTTGAACCACTCATTTTCGCTAACAGACACTAACGGTGAAGAAGTTACGCTGACTGAGGACCTCACCCATACAGTGAACCGCCGTCCCGATCGTTATTATTCACATCTTGTTGTATTAGTGATGATCAGCGAAGATTAGTGGTTTCTCAGCTGCTTTTCCAGGTTCAAGAGCTCACCAAGCGCTAGCCATTTCACTGACCAATTTTTGTGATGTCGCCTGCAATCCCGTCTCGGTAACTGAAGTTTAACTTCGGACAAGTGATGGAGAGCCAGGAAGTTCGAACTCAGCGACGGTTTTTTTGGTCGTTCAGTTGATGTGTGCGGATGGTCGCCACAGAACCCCAAAGAGGAATCTATGAAAACCAAAGAAACACCACGTCAGGGATTTGCTGAACGCCCATTCGCGGTTTCTCTTGAGCGCACACGCCTACGCCGCAGGCATCGATTGACTAGGCTCGCGATCGTAGTGTGCGCATTTCTGGTTTTGATACCCTTCGAGGACGCTCGAGGGCAGAGTGGGAATGCGTGCGTTCAGCCCTTGGCTGGGTTGGTAGGCTGGTGGTCGGGGGACGGGGTCGGATACGATCTTCAAGGCACTCGGCATGGCACTCTGAGGAATGGCGCGGCCTACGCTGTAGGCAAAGTCGGCCAGGCCTTCCGCTTGGACGGCTCGGATGACTATGTGGATTTAGGCCCGTGGGCCCCGGGTGTCAAATGGTCTATAGAGGCCTGGGTCAATCCTGCATCCACCCCCGCGGGCCGGCACTCAATCGTCGGCGGGTTCAATGAATGCCGGGATTGGGGTCTCACCATGCAGGACGGACAATTCGGCGTCGCCATCCGCCAGCCCGGCGGCTGTAGCGATTCCGTGAAAACCGGAGCTAACACGTTACCGGGTGTCTGGTATCATTTGGTGGGAGTGTGTGATGGCACCAACGCCCAAATTTACGTAAATGCCGAGCTGAAGAACTCCGGGCTCGTGGAAACTAATTATGGGGGCACCTCCTCGGGCACGCGCATTGGAGGTGAAGTGTGGAGTGGCGGTTATAATTTCCCCGGGCTGGTTGATGAAGTTTCGGTTTATGACAGGGCACTGTCCGCCTCCGAGATCAGGTCGCTTTTCGCTTCAGGCAGTGCCGGCAAGTGCAAGCCGACGATCACGGGACCCGTGGATTTCGTGAAATGGACCCCCAACGGCCATTGGTATCGGGCCGAATTCGTAGGGTCCACTGGCATATCATGGCAAGACGCCCGGGCCGCCGCCGAAAGCGCGGGCGGCTATTTGGCAACGATCACTTCAGCGGAAGAAAACGCGTTTGTGTACAGCTTGGTTCGGTACACTCCAGAGATCTGGAGCGACGCTTCCGGAAGCGGGCTTGGCCCCTGGGTCGGAGGATTTCAAGCCAGCGGTTCGCCGGAGCCGGCGGGAGATTGGGGCTGGGTTACGGGAGAATCCATGAATTACACAAATTGGGCGGCCGGCGAACCGAACAACTCGGGCGGCGCCGAGAACTTTTTGCATTTTATCGGCCAAGGAACCTTAATCGGTTCAAGCTGGAACGACGCCGGCGGCACCGTCCTGGTGCGAGGATACATCGTGGAGTACGATACGGTTCCGCGTCCGTTGATCACCAGTTCGACTGCGATCACCGCCGTTGCAGGGAAGCCTTTCGCCTACCAGATCAAGGGGTTGAATCATCCGACCAGCTTCGGAGCAAGCGGTCTGCCCGCCGGACTGGTGATGGACACCCGCACCGGTGAAATCACAGGATCGCCGACCGTGCCGGGGAGTTTTGACGTCACACTCATGGCCACGAACTCGGTCAGCTCTGGCACGGCGGACCTCCGATTGACCGTTCAGCCTCAGTCGTTCGTCGCCGGCATGACTCTCTTCTCGAACTCCAGCTCCCTCACCGCAACTGATCTGTCCTATGAATGGAACAATGTCACCGTCAGTAATTGCACACTCACCTTGGGCGGAATACACCATTTCAGGTCCCTGACGGTTCTCTCCAATGGGATCGTCACGCATCCGCTCTCCACGGGGAGCGAGCAGGCTTCCTTGTGGTTGATCGCAGCCGACGGCCTGGTCATCGACGTCACGTCAAGAATCGACGCATCCGGGCGCGGATACCTCGCGGGCCGCACCTCGGTCTTCGCCACAAAAGGCGCGGCGATCGGACGGTCTGGCGGAAGCTACGGAGGCTTGGGGCGGGTCGGAATTTCGGGCAGTCCGAATTGGACTTACGGCGATTTTCGCAATCCTCGAGAGCCGGGATCAGGCGGCGGCAACGATTTGGGAAACGCCTCTGGCGGTGGGCTTATCCGCATCATGACAGAGTCCCTCGTAATCCACGGCAGCATCGCCGCCAACGGTGTCAGCGGCTTTGATTACTACAATCGTGCGGCGAGCAGTGGCGGGGGAATTTGGCTGAACGCAGGCACCCTCGCTGGATCCGGGTTGATCACGGCAAATGGTGGCAACGGATCCGGCGATGGCGGCAGCGGAGGAGGGGGGCGGGTGGCGGTGTACTATTCCGATGCGAAAGGCTTCGGTCTCACCAATGTCACCACGTTTGGAGGCAATGGAGGGATGGGGCCCGGAGCGGTGGGGACGGTTTATCTGAAACCAGCAAAAGACGTCGGGACCTTGCGCATCGACAACCAGGATGCCCCCACCGGTGTGTGGACTCCTCTCGGGGCGAATGGCGATGCGGCGATCGATCTGACTGGGGAAGACCTCGTCATTGCGGGCACGAACGTCGTGGTCAAGCCCGAGCACCAGATGCCTCTCAAAGCCAGAAATGTCATCGTGACAAATGGAGCAGTCTTGACGCATCAACCGACAACCGGTGAACAGGAATACTCCTTGGTGCTTGAGGCGTCGAACATTCTGAAGATTGACGAGACAGCAAAACTGGATGTTTCCGGGCTCGGCTATTCCGCGGGAATCACGGTTGGCAATACCAGCCAAGGAGGAGCCACCTACCGCTCGGGCGGGAGCTATGGCGGGTTGGGCAGCGCCCATGGATTGCCGAACCCGGTCTACGGTGATTACCGGAATCCGAATGAGCTGGGATCAGGCGGCGGCCCGGATTTGGGAGGAGGCAACGGTGGAGGATTACTACGAATCACGGCTGGTTCCATCATTTTGGACGGAGTGATAGCGGCCAACGGAAAAGACGGTTTTGATTATTACAACAGAGGGGCGGGCAGCGGGGGAGGGATCTGGATCAATGCGCAAAATCTCACAGGGACCGGGGTCATTCGCGCGGATGGTGGGAACGGGACTGCAGACGGCGGCAGCGGCGGCGGCGGACGTGTGGCGCTGTATCACGGCACCAATGTCGGTTTCGATTTCGACAGAATTACGGCCCACGGCGGGAGCGGTGGATCAGGCACTGGCGCCGTGGGAACGGTTTACTTGAAACCTCACTCGGGTCAGGCGGTGCTCCGCATCGACAACCACGGCGGCATCAGCGGATCGTGGACACCGCTCGGGGTGGGCAGTGATCAAGTGTTTGATATAGGCCCGGACAAAC
>CANLCA010000163.1 GCA_947487925.1 Verrucomicrobiales bacterium
CCGGGAGAGGGCCCGCTTGCGCTTGCTTTCGGGCATGAGATGGATGCCTTTCCAGATCTCACCCAACGATACACAAGACAGGCAGCATTCTTCGGCGTGCGCTTCAATCCAGGTGAGAACGCTGGGATCAGGGTGCTTGGCCGTTCCTGCGCAAATAACGTTCGTATCCAGCAGATAGGTCATCGGACTCGCGGAGGCTCAATCGAACTTGATCTTGCGCGCGGGCTCCTTCGAGCGGTTGTCAATCAGCTTTGTCAGGTCTTCAGGACATTGACGCAGCGCTGCAACAAGCGACTTCCTGGGGGCCTTGATACGCTGGTATTCCTCGGAGGAAACGATGACGACGGCGGGTTTGCCGTGTTTGGTCACGGTCTGCGCGCCCTGTTTCATCGCCCGCTCGACCACTTCACTAAACCGGCTCTTGGCTTCCTGAAGTTGCCATACGGCTGTGTTCATGGTCCATTGTCCCACTCACGTTCTGACCTGTCTAGTCAGAAATGAATCACTTCGGGCTCAAAAACTTCACCACCGCTTCGGTGCGGGATCGGACCTGGAGCTTTTCGTAGAGAGCGCGGATGTGGGTGCGGACGGTGTGGATGGACATTCCGAGGCGTTCGCCTGTTTCTTTGTAGAGGCAACCCTCCGCGAGACAGCTCAGGACATCGTGCTCGCGTTGCGTGAGTTGTGCCATTGGTGAGGTCGAAACGGGAGCATTCGTTCCCCGGCCCAATGACTCGACCAACTTTCTCGCGATGTGGCCTGACATGGGCGACTGGCCGGCGTGCAACTCCGCAATGGCTTCCAACAGCCGCAGCCCGGATGTTCGCTTGACGAGGTATCCCGTCGCCCCCGCGGACAAGGCCCGGAAAATGTTCTCCGTGTCTTCGTAAGCAGTCAGCATCATCACCTGCGTCCTTGGGCACAGCTCCTTGAGCTTCGGAATGCAGTCGATGCCGTTTTCGGCGCCGAGGTTGATGTCCAGGAGGACGACGTCGGGCGCGGCGGCTTGAATGTGACGCAGCGCTTCGGAACCACTCACCCATCCACCCACCCACTCGGAATCGGGCGGATGATCCACAAGCTGTCGAAGACTGTCCCGGAGCACCGGGTCATCTTCGATCACCGCCACGCGGATAGGTTGAGCCATGCGCGGCAAGAGTAGGAGGCCCGGGGAAAGAATGCACCTCGCATGAAGATGCGAGGCCGTTTTCACTGACAGCCATCGTGAAGAAACCCCACGCCAATTTCATTGTTCGGAGCACACTCGGAAGATAGAGGCCAGATCAGCCTTGGTTTTCTGCTTTTGAGCCACTTCAATCATCGCGTTGTAAAGCTGCCATTTGGGCGGTTGAGCATAAACCCCGTTCCGAGCGAGAAAGACCATCGCGGCCACAACGCCAGTCCGCTTGTTTCCATCCAAGAACGCTTGGGACTCCGCTATGTGGAAAGCATAACTCGCCGCAACATCAAATAGGTCGCCGCCCCCGTAATGGAGCGTGTTTTCAGCGGAGGCGAGAGCCGACTGAACCAGACCCATCTCCCGTAATCCATCGCAACCGCCGTGTTCTTCAAGACTTCTCGCGTGGATGCGAAGCACTTCCGTCAGCGTTAAGAAGGTTGGAGGGTTCACTTGGCCAGCAGTCCCAGCAATTCCTGATTCTCCTTGAAAACGACGTCGCACGCTTCTTCAAACGTGAGCTTTTTGCCCAACCACGGCTTGTCTTGCCCACCGTTGGCTAACACGACCTCGTGGGTGAGGTAGGCGAAAACCTCCTTTTTATCTTGGAGGGTCAATTTCTTGAGTTCGGCAATGACTTCTGTGGCACCCATAAAGTCAGCGTAACAGAGGTGCTTCAGAGCGGCAAGCCGGACTTCACGCCAGGTCTTAACGGCAGCTTGAGCACGACGATCGTTCCCCCAGAGCCGGGTCGAAGCAGTTCCATCGTGCCACCGACGTCGCGCATCCTTTGGGTGATGTTGCGCAAGCCTCGGCCGCCGGTCGGTGCGGGTTCTCCCTCGGTCGCAGTCGGGAGTCCGCGGCCATCATCGCGAATTTCAAGATGCAACACTCCTTGAGCAATCTCGACGCGGAGTCGCACTTCGCGTGCCTTGGCGTGTTTCGTGACATTTCGGAGAGCTTCTTTAACCGAGAGCAGACAGGACTGGCGATAAGTGCTGTCCAGGACAATCGACGGGAGTGATGTGGGGACTTCGACGCGGCAACGGAGGTCGGCGGCTCCGGCGAATTCCTCGACCCAACGACCGAGAAACTGGACCAGGCCCTGCAGAGTGTCCTGGACGGGATCGACGGCCCAAACCATTTCCTCCATGGCAACCATCGTTTCCCGTGCGGTGGTGGCGATTTTGGCGACATTTTCAATCGTCTGAGCCGGCAGGCCGGCGGGTTGTGCGGCGAGGTCGGAGAGAAGGGAGACGCGGGCCAATCGGGATCCAAGGTCATCGTGCATATCCCGGGCAATGCGTGAACGCTCCCGCTCCATATCACGCTGCTGTTCGAGATGGAGCAGGCGCCGTTGCCATCGCAGCCGCCAAGCCCCAAAAGCCCCCGCCATCACAACCCCTCCCAGGGCCAACGAGACAGGGAACCAGATTGTTTGGGCAAAACTGGGGGCCAACGAGAACGCAAAGCGGGTGGGTGCCTTGCTCCACAAGCCCTCGGCGTTCGCCGCGATGACTTCGAAGACATAGTCCCCTGGGCGGAGGGTTGTGGAATAGGCCACACGTTCGGTTCCGGCGTCGCGCCACGTTTCTTCAAGTCCCTTCAGGCGATGCCGGAAACGGACTTTTTCACCGTGAAGAAAAGTGGGCGCGGTGTACGTGAACCGAACCACGCGAGCCCGTCCCGGGGCGAGTTTAAGAGGCCCCGAATGGGGCATTTTAAAGGCCTTGGATGGGCCTCCTAGAAGACCTGGGATCGACGTATCCTCGACGGCCGTTTTTCGATTCTCCGGCCCGGGAAGATTGTCCCACACCGACTCGCCGTCCATGAGGACTTCCTCCAGAACCACATTGGGCGGCAATCCGGACCGATTCACGGAGCGTGGGTCGATCACGACAAGACCCTTCCCCGTGGGAAACCAGAGACGGCCGTCGGAGGAACGACAACCGGCGGGCTGATGCTCCCCGTTGGTCTCGGCGGTGAGCATGCCGTCCGCCACTCCATAGGTGGCGCAAGTCAACGCGGATTTCTCGCCACGAACGACCGCTTCCAGATCGGCTCGCGCAACGCGGTGAATCCCCCGGAGACCGCTGAGCCAAAAATTGCCAAAATCGTCGGGCAAGATCCAGTTTATCGCATCGTCGGGCATGCCGAGGGCATGTGTGAAAGCAAAAATGTCGGACAATCCAGAGGGTTCTTGGGTAACTTTTTCGTTTGAATTCGGGATACGGCCGCCTCCTTGACCAAGCCGGTGAACCAGAGCTGGAGAGACCCTGTGAAGGCCTGTCTTGGTCCCGAGCCAAAGTGCGCCGTCATCGGTTTCTTCGACGCACCAAACCTCGTCGCTTGTCAGCCCGTTTGTCTTTCCAAGCTCAACACAGACACCGGTCTTTTCATCCAGCCTGACAAGGTCTCCGTGACGCTTTCCAAACCACATCGCGCCATCCCTTGACTGATGAGCCACACGAACATCGAAAAGTGGCAAACCACCCTCCCGGCTCCACCGTTTCCATGCGGTGCCGTTCCAACAACTGACACCGGTGTTCCCGAGGCTCCAGAGCCGGTCTTCCCGATCCTGGTAAAGCGCGGCGGTATCGGCCTCAGCGCCATTCCATTGCTCCCATTGGTCCTTGTCCCGGACCTGCACACTCAGACCACCGCCCATCGCCAAAAAAATCCTTCCAGTTAGATCTTCAAGCACGCTGCGGTATTTGGGGATCACATTGATTTGAGGTTGGACCACCCGTTCCACTTGCATTCCCAAGACGCTCGCAACCCCCTCTCGGGTCGACACCCAGATGCGCCCTTCCCGCCCCGCGCAAACCGACCACGTTTCATCATGCGGAAGTCCGTCGCGAGCTGAGAGAGTTTCGAGGACATGGGGGCGGAGACTGCAAAGACCGTCGGAGGAGCCAACCCACACGTTGAGTTCTACGTCTTCAAAAATGCATCCAGATTCGAGGAACCGGAGAGCTGGCACCGTTGAGATCCTGTCGGTTCGTCCAGCTTTACGGCGCCACATCAAGCCCTTCCTATCCACATACCACTGCACTCCATCGTCACCTATTCCCGCGGAGGCAATTCCCGTGTTTTCCAACTCCTTCGGCAGATTTTCCGGACTGAGTACCCCGGCGCTCGAGACGTGGATCAGGCCTTTCTGTATGACCACCCAGAGTCCTGAGCGATCGCCACCGACGACCATCGCCTCGTGCTGTCCCGATCCCTTGTTTTCGATGGCTACTGGACGCCAAGAGGAAGAGGGATCCTGACGGACTTGCAAGGCCACCGAACCATGACTGGAATCCGACCAAAAAACCGCGCCAGATGGGGATTCAAGAACCCTGAGGAGATTCAGGAATTCGGGAGAGGACCGCGGTTTGTCCACGGCTTGAATCGAGGACCCCATCCCATGGAACAGACCCAAGGATGAAGCCACCCAACACCCGCCAGCGGAGCTTGGATACAAACCGGAAACGCCGTTCCCCAGCCAACCACCACTGGGTGCGATGGAATGGAATTGAGCGTCCTCAAAACTCACCAAACCCTTGGCCGTGGCTATCCACAACTTTCCCCGTTGATCGACAGCCAATGAGTAGATGGTGTCCGATGCCGCCAACTCAGGGGTGTTGCCTCGATCGAAGACGATGAATCTCTTGCCATCAAAGCGAGCCAGGCCGACTTGCGTGCCGCACCAGAGGTAGCCGTCCGGTGTCTGCGCCAAGCAATTCACGTGGTTCTGTGGAAGTCCATCTTCAGTCGTCCAGCGCCGAACCGAGTAGCTGGACAACCGATCTTCTGGTGGTTCATTCGCGCTCTGAGCGATCGTCCGTGAAATCCAATTCGGGAGCATGAAAGCCCTCAAGAGCATCAGGAAAAGCGCGGCCAATAAGAATCGACGGCTCCGTTTGGGGAAGAACGGTTCCTCGCAGTTTTGAATGGAATGCGACGGTTTCTGGATTGGATTACTCAAGGAACAGCATGAATGGTGTGTTGGATCTCCTGGGTGACTGTCGTGCCGTCCGTGGCTTTCAGATTCCATTTTAACGACTCCTGCATCACCGGCTTGAAATCGGCGATTTCTACCGTCACCGTTTTGCCATCCGGTGAAAGGCGCGCGTGGGTGATCGTGAGTGGCTCGCGGCCCCTGACCAATTTCCCGTCCCCATCCTTTGAGAGCGTGAATTCCGGCGAACCGTAACGCTCGGCGCGCTCGTAGTTCCAACGCTTGCCGCTCCAATTCTGGACGTCGGCGACACTTTCAGAGTCGAGCGGCTGAGTGAAAGTGAGTTGCACGCCATTCTTCAAAACCTTCAGGCCACGCACCGAATACACTTTCTTGCCGGTATAGCGTACGCGGTCGAAACCTGTTGGCCTGCCCGCGTTGCTCTGCCATTCGCTCAGGCCGGCCACGTAAAGCTGTCCGTCGCGCCTGTTGAATTGCGCCCGCATACACGACGACGTGAACTTCAGGGGAAATTTCACGACACCGCCTTGCATTAAACCGTTCGCGGTTCGCTCTTTCATAACGAGGAACAGACTCGATTTACCATAGGATTCATGGAGCAATTCGCCTTTGAACGGCCCCCATTTGTCGCTGGTCACCCACACCTGCCCGCCGCCGGAATTATCGTAGTCGCTTTTCGAAAGCCACGTCAGCGGCGGTGTCCAGGAATTGGCAAGATTCGTGGAAGTGAGCTTGTTGAGGACGCCGAGGAATTGACGCGGCCTGGCGATCCAATTGATCGGCGTGGTAGGAACCCAGGTGCCTTCATTGTCGCTGGTCGTGACTTGGCCATCAGGGCTCACGCCGATGCCATTCGGAGCGCGCAGTCCCCGGGCGACAATCTCGAATTTCTTTCCATCCTTGCTCAATTTGAACACACATCCAGAGTGCGAACATACGGTCCCGTTGCCCGGGGTCTTGGCATTGTTGCCAAAGCCGCCGCCGCCGCTGTTCACGGGATTGGCCTTCGCAAAATAGAAGTTCCCGGCACGGTCCCTCTGCAAATCGAAAACGAACTCGTGGAAACCTTCGGTCGACAACACCTCATTGTTGAAGTTCTCGTAATAATCAGCTTCGCCGTCGCGGTTTAAATCGTGATAACGCGTGATCTGATCTCGGCCCGATGTGTAAATCACGTCGTTCACGATCGCCAGCCCAAGCGTTTCATACTGGCCGGAGGCGAAGCGTCGCCATTTCAAACTCCCCAGCGTGTCGTCGATACCCTCAACGATCCACACGTCCCCCTCGTGAGTGCAAAGCGCGGCTCGTTTGCCATCGGAGAAAAAGTCCATCCCGACAAATCGAACCCGGCGATTCCAAGGACAGGGCTATTCAATTGACGACAGTACCCCCAACCTGTTGTGGTAGGGAGTCGGGCAACGGCCTACCGCCGACCATTTTTTTGTAGGGGGAAGGCTCGACTTGGACAGATTGCTGGATCAACCGGTAGAATAACTTGCCTCTGGA
>CANLCA010000164.1 GCA_947487925.1 Verrucomicrobiales bacterium
CAGGGGACGGAGGGATGTTACGTTCGGGCGAACAGACATTCATGCTTGATGATCTCCAGCATCCACTCGGTCCGAGCCAAGGAACATGAAATGGCCTTTTTCAAAGCACTCTTCAAACAAAAGCAGGAATATACCATCACCGACGAGCTCCTCTTGCTTCTTCCCAAGGATGAAGTGAACAAGCTCACACCCATCCTTGATGAATCCAACTAGTGGGAGGCTCGCAGGCACCGGGTTCGAATATCAGATCGCACACCTCTCGAAAATTCAGCATCATAACACCCTATTCGTGCCGGTAAAAATGGTTTTAGGTTGAACTCTCCATTGTTGATTCCAGAATTCCCCTGAAAGTTTGAAGTCCGATCCTTGAGTGTTGCTTTTGAAATAGGAGCAGAATGAGAGTGACAAAGAGACAGCGGGAATGAGCATGAAGAAGGAGTGCCCACGACCTCCAAGGGCCTCATTCGATGGCCGTGGACATCAAGGCGGGTAGACGGATCCTAATTCGAGAAGAAGCTTCTCGAGTTGCTCGTAATAGGCCTTATCGCCCAACTCGGTTTTCTTGTCACGGATTTGGAACACTTCCCATTCCAGAGCATCCCGCTTCTGCCTGGTTTCGGGTGTCAGGGCTCGGTCTCTGGCATTTGCCGCTAGGTGGATTTGGTGGGCCCGAAGTCCATCCAGAGTGGTTCCGTCCACGGCTTTCTTCACTGGGCGGATGCCTCGAAACCACTCGGCAGGGGTACCTTTACCGTCGCCGTTGTCATCGATTAATGCGTGCTCGGTCAGCATTCGACCGTCTGATTTGTAAAACTCCGAAACTCGATAAGTCGCGGACAGGAACGCTTCCAGCAACGAGACCTGGCCATCGTGATCGAGATCCGAATCAAGATCATTGATCGCCGCGGCCACGGCCGTTCCAAAGCGTGCATAGTTCTGTTCATACCCGCTCTTGGTCGCTGTGACGACCACGCGGTTTGTCGCGCTCAGCGCCGTCAAAAAAGCCCCGCTGGCGGAGGCGCAGTGCACCACCACAACCGGTCTTGTGAATTCCCGAAAATCCGAAGCAAGTTGGGAAGCGCTCAGATCGGGACCTGCCAGATTAAATTTGGCGTCCTTGCCGTCGAAGGTCCCGTGCCCAATCAGGATGAGCCAAAGGGGCGTCAGCCCATCGTGTTGCTGTGCTGCCAGCGCTCGATGGAATCGGTCCAGTTGCGATTCGGCTGGAACAGCGTCGGGCTTTTCGTCCACCTGAGCCGGGATTACGAGGGTGCGCGCACCGCCCTTCCGCGCGGTTTCCTCCCACTTTTCAGTGCTGCCACTGAAGTTTTCACGCAACGCCTCCTCGCCCACGACCCCGGAAAGCACGATGACATCCGCGGTCACAGCCGCCTGAGCCTCAGCGCTGTGAGCCCTGGAAACGAACCACACCACACAGAAGTATAGGAGAATCAGCCTCACACCAGCCCTCCCCGGCGTCGGATTCCCCATTCCGCCCCAAAACAAATTATGGCCAGCAACAACCAGATCGATCGATGCCAGATTGGATAACTTGACGATTCCTGGATCGGCGATGCGCGAGTGGCCAATGTCGGAACAAAAGCCTCCAATTCCTCGAGCTTCACCACTCGCCCGCCGGTGGCCCTGGCGATGTCCTGCAACAAGGTCACATTCGGTTTGACGGAGGCGAACTCGTCGGCAGCCGGCTCGGACACCCAACCGGTCTCGGCAATCCCCACCGCCTTGCCAAGACCATCGGTAACAGTCGTTTTTGCCGAAAAGGCGCCCGGTTTTGCACTCCAGAAATTACCCTGATAAGAACCCGATTCCTCTGAGGAAGCGTCTCCAACCAGCACTGTGGATTCAGTGGAGGGAGCGCCCACGCGCTGGATGGTCATGCTGACCTGAGCATCCTCCATGGCCTCGAAGTCTGGCTTTCGGGCACGGACCAAAAGATCAACGGAACGGCTGGCGTCGCCCGGCCTGGGAACGACCGACAAGTCCACCTCCTTGAGCGTGTCCGCCACAAGCCACCTCACCAATTGCCGCCAAACCTTGTCCATGTCCTTGTGCGAAGCCTCGTCGCGCATTCCCCATCGCCACAGGTCACCAATCATCATCGAGGCCACACGTCCGTGCCCGTAGTGTTGCACGGCCAGAGCAGGCCATTGGCGCCCGCCCGCTTTCACTTCCGCCATCAGGCTCGCCCCGGGCTTCAACCCGCGGACCGTGTTCAGGACGCGAAAGGGTGGCATAGCCTCAATCCTGTCACTCTCCGCACGCTCCATTTCTCGAAGCCGGACCCAAGGCTGCAGCCAGCCCTCCTTGCTGAGCCCCCACTTGTACTCCGCACCCGCGCCTCCGGCGACTCCTGGGACATCGGAGCCTTCATCGATGTAAACCGGCAGCATAGCCGCCAGAGGGCTCTTCCCATAATGGCCCTCTCGGAAAGACTCCTGACCCCCCAACATCGCAAAACCACCCCCACGCTCCGAAACAAAACGCACCATCAGGTTCATCTGCTCCTGTGTAAAGAATTCGGATTCCACATCGTCCAGCACGATGGCGTGGTAAGGAAAGAGTTCTTCGGCCGTTTTCGGAAACCCCGCCCGCAACTCGTTTTCATCCCGGGTATCCAACCGGATCAGAACCGGTTGATCATACCGTTGTGTCTCGTCCTCCACGCCTCCAAAACCCCGGAACAAAGGGTTTGACCGTTCTCCCGCGCGCCCTTTGAAATCAAACTTGGGCTCCCTCTTGGCCACGCGAATCAAGCCTGCCATGGTCACTTGATCATCCTCTTTCAAGGCGCGCCGAAAGAATTTATATTCCCAGTTGGGTCGCCCACCCACGTAAAGAACCCGATAAGTCTCCGAAGGCCGATGGACCGGCACAATCCTCTCGTTGTTGACTTGCGTCGCCTCTCCCGAATCGCCCGTGGGCGCCGCCGCGCTCAACTCCTGTTTGGAGAGCGCTTTCACTCGGTAAAACCCGAGGCCGCTCTTGCGGGGCTTGAATTGAAAACGAAACGCTATCGGCCCCTCCGCGGCACCCGCCACCTGCGAGAGCTGGGCGATCATCTTCTCCCCTTTGCCTGCCTCAGCAGCTCCTATTTCCCAGAGTTGCGCGACGACCTCACGGCCGCCGTAACCCACGGCCGTCACCTCCGCCTGCACTGTCACTGGTGCATCCTCGAACTCGGTCTCCCGGACAGAAACCGCCTTCACCGCGATATCCAAGGGCGCTTGGTCGCTCCCCAACATCACAGGGTAGACGGGCGGCAGCCCGGCGATGGTCTTGAGCCCAAGAGGCAGATCTGTGGCATTGCCATCCGTGAACAGCAGGATCCCGGCGAGTGGTCTCCCCCGATAGCGCTCCCCAACTTCCCGGAGCCCGGACAGAAGCGAGGAGCTTTCCCCCGCATACTTCAATCCCTCAAAGCCTGCCAACTCGCGAACCTGTGAATCGATGGCGTAGCGACGCACTTGGAAATCCTTCTCGAGCTCTCCCGGCCACCGAACCCCGGGGTGTGTCAAGGCGTCCGTCATCAATTCAGCCCGGCTTTTCGTGGCACCCCTGTCCCTAATGGACAGACTCGCGCTCGTATCCACGAGCAATCCAATGTAGTTGGCGCCTGGTCGAACCCTCAAATGAACCCAGTGGGGATCCAACAAACAAATCGAGATCAAGGCAACCCCCCCCAGTTTGAGCACGAATGCCCAAACTCTCTCAGCCCGGGTCAGTGAATGAGGGCGGTAACTTAAATACAGGAGGGCCGCTGCGGCCGCGAGCATCGCAAGCACCAGCCAAAGCCAATCACGCCCCATCAATGTGATCGAACAAAACATCGTCGAACTTCCCGAGCACACTGGCAGTCCCCCAAACCCAACGCGATCTAAAACAGCTCGAGCTCCGTAAAAAAGTCAGATCAACCCTCCAGATTCTTAAAGATATGCCTGTAAAACTCCGGATGACTCTCCCAAGTCTGTGCGGTGATAACCCTGCCATCCACCACGCTCGGCTCGTCCACCCACTCCGCACCGCCTGCCTCCGCCTCCCATCGAACATTCCGATAACAGGTGACCCGGCACCCCTTCACCACCCCCGCGGCGATCAAGACTTGGATCCCGTGGCAAATCGCCAACAGCCACTTGTTCTGCGCACGAAATCCCTGCACCAGCTTGATCAGCTTCGAGTCGTGCCTCAGGAATTCAGGAGCCCGCCCCCCAATCAACATCAGGCCCTCGTACTCTTTTACTCGGACTTGAGAAAAAGTCAGATGGCTCTGAATAAAATACCCGGGCTTCTCAATGTAGGTGTTCCACCCAGGAGCAAAATCGTGGATCACACCGTTCAACAGTTTCTTCTGTGTGGAGGCAATCCTGGGTTCCCAACCTGCCTCGAGAAATCGATGATAGGCATAAAGGATTTCGTAGGATTCTCCCGCGTCGTCCGTGACGATTAATAGTTTTTTAGCCATGATGAAGAAACAGGTTAACTTTCCGCCATATATAACAGAGCCACCTCGCCACGTCGCGCATTTCTTTGCCCCTGGCCGCGGCCATCAGCCTGCGACCCTAGTGTGAACGCTGAAACCGCCGCGCTTCGCCGATGACCTTGTCCCACTGAAAGGCTGGTCCCGGGTCTACCTTGTTGCTCTGGATGTGGTAATGGCCAATCAGACCTCTGTAGCCCGCCAGCTGCTCATCGGTGAGCTTTCCAGAGATTAATTGCCCATGGCTGTCCCGAGGATAATCGCAACGGATTTTTGGGAACACCTGACAAAGAGTCGCAACCAACTTGCCCAAAGCGGCGTATTGCTCCGGTGTCAGATCATACTGGCTCAAAAGCTGCCCTTGCACCATTCCGGTCACAGGTTCACGCCTCGCTGGCCGCGCCACGAAATTCGGCGTTCGCACGCCTGAATCCCCAATCCTCGACGGCACAACAATCCGGGGCCAACCGGTGGCATCCATTTGATACCACTCGTCCAGCGGCCCCGCATTCCCGGGCTGAAATGCCCCGATGTTGGCAATCTCAACCCCGATACTGCGAGTGTTGGACGTGGTTGCGTGCCACGCGCGTTCTTTGAGATCCAGTGTCTGATAGAGGGTGCCGTCGAGATCGAGCAAGAAATGAACGCTCAACCCGCGGTGATCATGCAACACGTTGAAGCATTGCTTGCTGGTCCCCGAAGCGTCAAAATGCAACACAAATTGATCGACGGTTTCTCGCAGCGAAGCCAAGTCCCACCCACCCCCACGAAACCGTTCCGTCTGCTCCTGCGTGAGCCCTTCGCGCCGCAATCCATAACGGTTGGGCGTCGTCAATGCCGACACAGAACCGCGCGTCGTCTCCCAAGAAGACTTTTCGAGGGCCGCAAATCGCCTCTCCACACGATAGGCGTCGTAGCCTCCCGGGTCCATCCATGTCACAACCCTCGTCCCCGTGTGGAACAGATTCCCCGCCACAACGATCTCGTCCCCCCCTCTTTTGAGAGCCGTTCCAGGCTTTGAAAAACGTGCGCACCCTGAAGCCGCGCAGAAAACCATCACCAAGGCCGCGGAAATAAGCCGACCCGGTCGAATCTTGACGCCAACGCAGTTGAGTAATACCGGCATAAGCCATTCTGGAGAGGAACACCACGGCACGCAAGCCGTTGATCTGAGATCAAACGTTCGGCGCCCCTCTACCATGTCACTTCCTTGGGGAGCCACACGACTTCTCACGCACTGTTCGCACCGCCGGATCCCCCCATTATCTGAGGGCCTCGTTCCTGACCATCAGAACTCCGCAGCCCTAAACTTCTTAGAATGCGCCCGGAGCATTTCCGTGCCCGATGTCGTCAAGTGCATCCGGCTTGCCAACGGCGATTCCATAGACTACCAACAACAAAAGTTTCTATCACATGCCGAATCGCTTCAGTCGTTCTCGCTGTGGGCAAAGGGTCGCCGCCCTGGCTCTCTGCCTGCTTTTATCGAGCGCGTCGGCACCAGCCGCTGAGTGGTCCGAATGCTGGAAGGCCTACATAGAAGGTCGCTATGGAGACGCCCTCAAACTCGCCGAGGAAGGAGCCAAAGCTCACAAACGCGTGGAGGACTGGCGCCTGATTCTCATTCGAGCCAACCTTGTCACGGGCAACCTCGAGGCGGCCCAAAAAGCCTTGGAAAAGGCCGTTGATGATTTCTCGTCCTACGGTCTGAGGCTCCGAATCGCGGGCCACGAAGTCGCGATGGCTTCAGGGAATAGAGACCTCGCGCGCGCCATGCTCCAAGACCTCGGTTCCATGGCCGGCCCGCGATCCCGGGACAACGCGACCAACCTGGTCGCCATCGGTCAAGCCGCGATCCAGATGTCGATCGAACCCCGGCTGGTCCTGGAGAATTTCTTTAACCAAGCCAAGAAACGTGCACCGAATTACCGCGAGGTCTACCTCGCGGGCGGTCAACTCGCCCTGGATAAATCCGACTTCGCGCTGGCCTCGGAATGGTTCCGTGAGGGACTTGCCAAAGAGCCCCTTGATCCCGACCTGAATCATGGTCTGGCCCGGGCTTACTCCTCAGGCAACCGGTCGAAAATGGCTAAACCGCTCACCCAAGCCCTGGAAACAAACCCGAACCATATTCCAAGCCTCCTCCTCACAGCC
>CANLCA010000165.1 GCA_947487925.1 Verrucomicrobiales bacterium
GACCGAAAAGCTTTTCTTCTCGAGATAATGCCTGCATCGCCCGAAGTGGAAGGGCATCGAGAACCTCCAGCGTCAAGAGTTCAAGATCCTTAATGGTGCATAATGCTTCCACAATCAGCTCTCCGGTTTCACGGATGAGCTGCGCGTTCAGCGGGTGATTTTCCTCGATGTTGTCCCGAGCCGGCGTGGTGCGATAGGGGCCTTGAATGAGGAAGCCGAGACCAGTCTGGATCGCGGTGGGGAAGTAAACTGCGAGTGGAGCATCGCTCAGCCGTTGGATGAATTCCCTATTTGTTTTGTCGTCCTGCTCCAGGCTGAAGGCTGCTTCAACGCGAAACTGATCGGGGTGTTCAGGGAGCGAAAACAGGCGCTCGAACAGAATCCAGTCCTCTTCAACCTGGACACTTTCAGGTTCGCTTGGACTCTCACGGCGGCTGCGCAGGGCCACACGACGATACTTGGGCTGGGGCTCGCTCTGACTGACATACACGCCCTTCGCTCCATCTTTAATCTCCCAGGCGATCTCGCGGAGATTTCGAAGGAACAGGATGGTCTGGACACAGAGGGTCGTTAGACGACGCCCGATGGCTCGAAAAGCATGTTCTGGCGTGACTCCTGATTCCTCGGCGAAAGGGAAAATGAAAAGCGTGCTCCAAGGTGGTGGAATCGTGATTGGTTCGGCCTCCCACGGTCTGACGAAATGCTCGATGCGGAAATGCTCGTCTCCGCAGTGAACTTCGGGGGTGCGGGTATAGGCGTAAACTGATTTGAAGCCGATGCCGAATCTTCCAATTTTCGTCTCGTCGTGCGCTTTTGTGCCCTCCGCAACGCCGCAAACGCCACGGATGTGTTTTTCGTTGAAGAGCTCCTTTCCGTCGTGTTTGAAGACCAGCCCGGTGGATTCAAGCACGAATGAAACTTTGGAGGCGCGAGCGTCCTCGGCATTCTGGAGCAGCTCGTAAATGAAGTGAGTTCTGTCCGAGTAGAGCCGGCCAAGAAATTCAAGGTGGCGGGTCCCCTTGCCATACTCTTCGATGTTCTCCTGGCGGATTTGTTCGTAATTGGTTGGCATGGGCTCAGCTCTCAACAAGGATTACGCCGCAGGCAACTTCCTCGGCGATGATGTCGGCACGGGCGATGGCGAGATCGATGTCCTGAAGGTGGCGTTGGTAATCCAGTTCCGCTGTTTCGATCTGAGATTGGCGCATGCGCCGGATGCGGTCATCGGTGGCCTGCGCCAACTGTTCTCTTAGCAGGGCCAGCCGGGCCGCATGACTGGTCTTTAGGCTCTCGCGTTGAAAGGCGGCGACGCGAGACGCGTGAGCCTGATGGTCCTGGCGGGCCTTCTGCCACATGGCGTGGTGTTTCACTTCCAGTTCCACGACTTGGGCCTCTTCGAAGTCCCCGGGGAGAGCGGCGAGGGAGCTGGCGCCGGCAAGAAGCTCGGTGAACTTCTTCTGCACCGGCCCGGAGAGACAAACGGGTTGGAAGATGAGTTCTTCGCGAGTGCCTCGTTGGTGCCAACAGTAGATGGCGAATGGATGTTTGCCGGGTGGCAACCCGGAGTCACTTACCCGCAAAGCAGTGGAGATGGGGTCGGTCAGGGCGAGGCTGTGAGCAGCCTGCCGGATGAGAGGGTGAACAAGGGAGAGTAGCGCGTGCTCCGGACTTTCCTGAGCGAAGGCTGGGGCGAATGTGGCAGGAAGATGCTGGTTGGTGCCTTTGAGCCAGTTTTCCCAGCGTTGGAACATTAATGATCGTTGCCGGGGCAATTGCTGAAAGTCCCTGAGGAGGCGGGCGCGTGCCTCGGCCGAGGCTCGGAGAGTCTTGGCTTCCTGGTCACCGAGGAGCAGCGTCTGATCGCCTCCAGGCTCGCGGCCCAAGTAAAGGCGGACGAGGGTTTCGAGGGCCTGGGGCGACAGCCAGTAACTTGTCGCCGCCTTCAGTTCTGCGTCAGGTTGACCGTCGGGAACCTTGATGCCGAACAGTTCGAGTTGCTTCTCTTCCAGCTCCTGTTGCGCCTGCAAGAGCCGTATTTGATTGTCCGCAATGACCTGAAGTTTTTCACGTTGTTGCTCAGGGGACAGAGCGAAGTTGTCGGCCACCTGGCCTATCTGCGCAGTGATCGATCCGAGAATCTCTTCGCTGCCGCCGATGGACTTGCTAAAGACGCCAATCCTCAAGAGGCAGCGCTCGTAAATCTCGGCGTCCACGGTGCCCGGGGTGATCAAATTGTAAATGAGGACAGACGGACTTTTCTGCCCCTTGCGGTCGATGCGCCCGATCCTTTGCTCGATCTTCATCGGGTTCCACGGGAGGTCATAATTAACCATGCAGTCGCAAAACTGGTAATCGAGGCCCTCGCTGCCGACTTCGGAAAACAGAAGGACATCGAGCGCTTCCGGATCCTCTTTGGAACGTTTGAAACGCTCGCGCAGAGTGCGCCTCTCGATGTCGTCGGTGTCGCCATGGATGCATCCCACCCGAAACGCTGCCACGGTGAGCTTTTCAAGCAGGTAGGCCAAGGTGTGCCTGAAGGTGCTGAAGAGCATGACCTTGTTGGTGGGCTGAGACTGTTTTTGCCGCAACACGGTCATAAGTGCTTCCAGCTTGTTGTCCTTAGGGGGAAGCCGTTTTGCAAAGTCCAACACCTCGCTAATCTGTTGGTCGAGGCTCTGGAGGAAGGTTTCGTCGAACTTCAGGTCATCATCGTCATCCCCTTCTCCGCGGATCTCGCCAAGCCTACGGGTGAGGATATCCGAGAGCATGGGGACGAGGCCAAAGATACAACTGGCTGTTTGCCGGCGAATCGTGCTCATCATAAAAGCAAAATTGGCGTTGCCGTGGAGGGCCAGAAGGATTTGGGCCTGCGTGGCAAGGATCTTGTCGTGCAACTCCCGTTGCTCCTCGGTGAACGGCGTGGTGACCGTCTCCGGCTTGCGGACGGTGAACTCACCAATATCGCGGCGACGGGTGCGGTTGAGCAGGCGGGACAGGCTGTGAAACTCTTCGATCTGCCGAACCATCGCGACGCGGCGGTCGGCCGCGAGCTGAGGGGTGCGAAGGTCGGCAATCACTTTCTGAAAGTCCGGCGAGGGCTTGAGTATGGCATGTCCCCACGAGGTGGCGGCGGCATTCTCCAAGGCAGCGCGGGCGGAATCCTGCCAATCCGGGGCGCTGGATCGAGCATGGGCGACAGCCTCGTTAATGAACCCATTGGGCTCGGTCATGTGGTTGAAAGTAGGCTGGTCGATGACCAAGTCCGGCCGGAGAGTATTGAGGAGGACAAAGAGATCCTGGCTGGCCAATTGAATGGGTGTGGCGGTGAGAAAGACGACAGCCTCGGCGTTGTCGCAGAAAAAGCGAACGGCCTTGTGAGTGAACGTCTCCGGATTGCGAATGCGGTGGGCCTCGTCCACGATGACCAGGTCGAAATGCGGCGGCGGGTCGAGGTCGAGGAGACCCTTGACGGCCTGCCGGTTGCCTCGCCACGTCCCGTAAAGGAGGGATTCATCGAGCAGAGAATAAGGGATAATGCCCTTTGCGAATTGCTCCGGCCAGGCGCCTTCGAGGTCCATGTGGTCGAGACATTGGCGCAGATTGTCACCGTCCAGATGATTGAACTGCTCGTCGAAACGGCGCATTTCGGTTTGCCACTTGCGCTCGGTGATGAGCGCCCTGGGGCAGATGATGAGCACGGAGCGCACTTCGCGGCGGGCTTGCAGCTCGCGCAAGATGAGGCCGGCCTCGATGGTTTTCCCGACCCCAACGCTGTCGGCGATGAGCAAGCGGGGGCGATCAGCGTGGATGAACTTGAGAACCGGGCGAAACTGGTAGGGAATGAAGTCAATGCGGGCGGAATTAAGGGAATAAAGGCTGGAGGTTGCCGGGAAGCGAATTTGCAGAGCGGCAAGGTGGGCGTTGAAAGTATCCAGCGAAACAACCTGACGGCTGCGCGCCGGTTGCGACGGCCTTTCCAACTGGGATGCATAGCACGTCACCTTTTTACCATCGATGATCGCGACATAACGATTCTCCGGAGTGGAGGGAAGCACTTGCACCACGTAGCCCGTCTTGGTCGGGTCTGATTTGAGAATCACTTCGTCGCCGGGTGCCAGCTCGGTGCGGTTTGCGGCTTCCGGGGGCGCACTGTCGCCGGCCTGGGGCAAAGATTGCTTCGGCTGAAGGAGAGTGGTTTTGAGATTGGCAATCGTATCGAGGAGGTTCTGGGGAGCATTGATGGATGCGGCGAAACGTTGAGCGGTGTCGAGGTCGCGCCACTGGTCGTCAATCGGAGCCGGCTCTGCCGACGCGTGGGCATATCTGTTACGGATGCCCTGCATTTCCTTGAGCCACGTCCGCAGGTCGCGCGGACAATTCTCGCGCTGTGCGATGTCATCGAAATTGAAATTGAATACTCTGAGCAAGGCCGCGAGATCGAGACCGTCCAAGGATTCAGACCTTCGATTTCTCAGGTTCCGTTGTTGCTGCTCGCTGAGGCTGGCGATGACGAGCGCCGCCCACCAGTCGGTGCGTATGCCTGGCAAGGTGCGGCCAAGAAACGCTCGAAGAGCCACAGCGATCTCCTGGAGAATTTTAGTCATGTCGGCGTTCATTGGATGATTTGGTGGCGGCGTCAGGCCAGCGGGATGGGCGGGTTTGATTTAGTCATTCTGGCAATGACGGCGCGGGCAAGTTTGTCCGAGGACAGCGGCGCAGCGGTGCGGATTAATCGATCTCCTCGAAGTAGTTCTGATCGAGTTCATGGATTTCGTGACGTTCTATCACGCGAACGCCGATGCCGTGTCGGAGCATGAGGTCGATGAGCATCTGGCCGTCGACTAAAACGACCTTTGTGGTAGATCCGCGGGCGACAAACTCGCGTGCACTTGCGGCGAAGCTGCTGGTGGTAATGAAGACGCCTTTGGTAACTCCCTGACCGGCGAGCGAACCGATGAACGCCTGAATCTGCTGACGGTCCACAGTGCGGTCGGGGCGATAGCGCTTTGCCTGGACGAGAATCTGATCAAGCCCCAGCGAGTCCTGGTTGATACGGCCATCGATCCCTTCATCTCCACTGCGACCGACGTGTTCAGCAGCGTCCTCACGCGATCCACCATAGCCCATGGCGGTGAGCACATCCAAAACGAGGCGCTCGAAGAAAGCGGGAGATTGCTCGACGATGGTCTGAAGCAGGCGCTCACGCAGATCGGAACGCAGGGCAGTGACTTCGCGGGCAATAATCTCCTGCGGGGTGGATGTTGCGTCGGCCGGCGTTGGCTCGCCCGTCTCCACCCGTTTGGCGTTCTCCCGGCGTTTTGCGCGTCCGGCTTCCCAAGCCTCCTCAAATCCCTTTAATTCTCGAAGGTCGGGCACAGTGATTGATTGTGGATGGGCACTGAGGAATGGCTCTGCGCGTTTCGAGGCCCGATAGGTTTTGGGAGCAATCTTTTCAACCAATCCGGCTTTGGTGAGAAACGTCATGGCCCAGCCAGCCCGGTTTCCTATGACGGTTGATGCGCCGCTCGGGATTCGCTGCTCGATTTCCTGCTGGGTCAGTGAAAAGTGGCGGATCATGGCATCCGTAGCAGAGCGCCGAGTGACGGGTTCGCGCGTTGCGATATCGAGGATCGGGCGGAGCATTTTATCGTAGGTGGGGATGGCCATGGTGGAAAATTTTGATTGGTGCGTGTCGATCACTCTCCGTGGTTTGCGAGAGTTTCGTTCAGGTCGTTGGCTCTGACGGGCAGCGTAGGCGATGCCATTCTATTCTCGCTTGCTGGAAGTCCGGCGGGCGGTAACGCGAGAGTGTCGTCGGTTTCATGGATGACGTTCTTATTGCGATGGTCTCGATCAAACCGAGAGGGCTTTGAGCAGGGCGTCGCGGGCGTCGAGGTAGTAGTGGATGGTGATCTTCGCGGCGAGGTCGTCAGGGAGGTCGTTCAATTGGCGACGGCTGCTGATGGGCATCAGGATGCTGGCCGCTCCTTTCTCGATGGCAATTTCCACCACGGATACCGGGTTGAAGACCGTTTCGATCGAGCCGCCGAGATTAAGCCCGCCGGTGACAGCGAGGCCGCCCTTGAGATTCTTTTGCAACAACGAGGAACAGAGCGCGAGCAACACGCCGATTCCGACGGCAGCCCCACTCTTGGAACTGTCGAAGGCACGCAGCTGCACAGAAAATTCGTGCTCGCGAGGGTCGCGGTCGCCCACCAGCTCCTTGGCGCGCACATAGAGGTTCTGCTCGGCGCAACGGACGCTCTCTTTGAATGCTGGCGGCGCGGGCTGGTTCAGGATCTTCACGCCGCCACCGGGGCCTTCGGTTACATCGATACGATACAAGCCGGGATGCTCATCCCCACCGCCCGGTGAAATCACCCAGACCTGTCCGGGCGGCAGAGGGTCGCTGCCGATGCTGTCCTCGCTGTAAAGCTCAGGTGTGGAAACAAACTTCTCCACTCCGTCGTCACCGAGAGAATAACTGAATTGCGTATTGCGGAACTCGGCAGAGCCGATGCGCTTTTGCTGTTCCTTGACCCGCCGGCGGCATTCCAAGGCAAGTCGCACCGCCCATTCCAGCAATTCATCCGACACCGGAATCTCAGGATTGGGCGACATCAACTTGATGAGGC